>NZ_AP025344.1:900000-1187500 GCF_021654795.1 Paenibacillus dendritiformis | reverse complement strand
GAAGTCTTAACGATTACATAGAAAAGCCGCTTCCCTTACCGGGGAAAGCGGCTTTTCTTCTTACATATTAAGAAGAAGGCGGATAACGCAGCACATCCCAAATGTCATCACTGGCGAAAGTGCGGGCCCAGACGGCGATACCTCCAAGGCCCAGACGATCGGCCAGCGCAATCCGCGACCGTACCGACCGCTCGTCTTCGATCCAAATCCGCTGCAAATTCCCTTCTTCCTTGTACTCAACATAATGCTGCCCCGCCGATTCATCAAATTCCGGCTTCAGCTTCTTATCCGCCAATATATCTTGAATCGATTGCATGCCCAAGGCCTTAGAGCTCACCTTCGTCTCTCCGTCCTGCACTTCTTCGGTCCAGATCCGGGTATACAGCGGCATGCCCAGCACCAGCTTATGCGCCGGCACATTGTCTTCATTCATAATTCGCGTCACCGCTTGCTCGGTCCAAGGCAGGGAGGCCACGGAACCGGCGACAGGACTTGCCGCCCAATGCTCATCATACGCCATGACCATCATATAATCGACAAGTTGGCCAAGAGCTTCCCGGTCCAGAAATTGGGACCATCTGCCGCTCTCCGACTTTGCCGTCACATCGATGGACGCGACAAGGCCTTTGGCATGAAGCTGAGGGACAAGCTCTCTAACGAACTGGGTCAACTTATTCCGATCCTCGACATTCACATTTTCAAAATCCAGATTGATTCCATCCGCCTGATAACGTTCCGCCAATACAAGCAGTTGACTGATGGTACGGTTCCGGCGTTCGAAGGTCGAGAGGGCTTCGGTCGTCCGCTCCGGTTCGAAGCTGTTGCTGTACAGCGCCCATACCTGCTTGCCGTTCCGGTGCGCCCATTCGGTCAGACTCCGGTCTGCCTTGCTGTGAACATTCCCTTCGTCATCCTCCAGACTGAACCAGGTCGGACTGATGACATTCGTGCCCGGCATGTTCGGCAGCTTGGACGGGTCTGGATTGCGCGAATAGACGGCTTCCCAAGCCAAGCTTACGGGGTTCTTCTCCTTGACGAACCGCGGCTGCGGCGCCTCCGGAGCATGAGGAACGGTATGTGTGTCCCCCGGCACGACATCGTCGGCCGCCACATACCCCAATGTCCCGTCATCTGCCTCTACCCGGAGCCAGTCTCCGCTCTCTTCCCAAATGGTCACCGCGGACTCGCTCTTCAAATCGGCGATAATCGGCGACTTTTTGTCGGCCCGCTGCCTCATCGGAACCGTGTCTTCCGGCTGGCGCAGCTTCACGATCATTCCCGCTTGGAGCGTCTGGCCCGGCATTCCGAACTGCACCGCTCCGTTCGCCGGATACTGCTTCACTTCAATCCCGTACAGTTCTTCCAGCACAGATGCGGGAACATGAACCGTATTGCCGATGCGGACGGCAGCCGCAGGCCACTCCTTCGGACTTCCGTTCAGCGTACCGCCCCGCTCGTCCAGCGGCATCGAAGCCGCCATAATCGGGCTTGTCAAAATCACCGTGCCGCTCTCCTCTTCAAATGTGACCGGCAGCAAGCCATCCAGCGCCTGCACCGGAATAAGCAGGTCTTTCCCCTGTCCTCTCGTGCCGTATCCGCTCCAGATCCCGTTATAGGTGAGGGGCTGCTCAACTTGCCGCATCTCGGATTCCGCCCGCTCATGGCCAGGCCACCACTCCGACCATCCTTTCCATACGCATACGGACAAAATAATGACTCCGATCATAATGATAAGACATCCGCCGCAGCCGCCTTTTTTGCGCGTGCGGCCGCTTCCCGGCCCGGCCGCATGCCTTCCGTCGGCTGCTCTTCCGTGCCGGCGCTCTCCCCGGTAACTCATGTTGTCTTTCCTCCCACTCCCAAGTCTAACATCTCCCTGTAAAAAGAAAACGCGCAAGCAAAATCTGCTGCGCGCATGTATGATTCAACTGACTTCCGGAACAATCCCGTTACTCCTTGGCAGCCGAGGCCGCACACGATTGGCACACGCCGTACACTTCCATGCGGTGTCCCCGTATGAAGAAGCCCGTCCGCTCGGCGGCTGTCTCCTCTACCGATTGCAGAGCCGGCAGCGTGAAATCGACGATCTTGCCGCATTGCTCGCATATCGCATGATAATGATCGGAGACATTGGCGTCGAACCGGCTGGAGCTGTCTCCATATGTCAATTCGCGTACCAGGCCGGCTTCAATGAACAACTTGAGGTTGTTGTAGACCGTGGCTACGCTCATGCTCGGAAACTTCGGCTCAAGCGCCCGATATATCTCATCCGCCGTCGGATGGTTCATTGCATCCATCAAATAGGTTAAAATCGCATGGCGTTGTGGCGTAATGCGTACTCCGGACATTTTCAATTGTTCCAATGCATGTTGAACCCGTGTCTTCATCCTGTCCACCGCCTTCTACGCTCATGATTAATTCGGGTTGTCTGATCTACATTGTAACGATTCTCAGAAAATAATATCTATATGTCCATTGTACGGTTATCTTTTTCGATTTGTCAATGTTAATCTGACTCGGACGCCCGCGACTCCGTGATCATCTCCGCAGAACACGAAGGTTCCCATTCGTCTGGAAGACGATTTCATGCATCCCGCTACCCAGAGTGCCTTCCATATAATTATCGCCAATATCCAGCGGAAAATCGGAAGTAATATCGCCAAATGTATTCCTGGCGGATACCTTGGCATCGGCGTTATCCGGAAGATGAACCGTCATGTCCCCCGCCAGGCTGAGAAGCTTCCAATGTCCTCCGACGATCTCCGATTCAACCAGCACGTCCCCGCTCAGCGTCTCCGCTTGAACGGAACGTCCCACACGGCTAATATCGATATCGCCGCTCTTCGTGTCCGCGGTCACATTCCCCTCAATATCATGGATGATGATCTCTCCCCGAGCCGTATCCGCGATCAAATCCTGCCGAATGCCCTTCACGACGATATCTCCGTCCCAAGTGCGCGCTTGAACGGAGTCTTCGATATGGGCAATCTGGATCGATCCGCTTCTCGTCTCGGCGGCGACGGCCCCCCGAAGCTCACGGATATCAATCAGCCCGTCGCCCAGTTGAACATCAACCTTCCACGCCGCCTCATCCGGAATCGTAATGCTGAGATCGATCCGGACGAGCTGTTCATTCGCGGCAGAACGCGCCGGCACCCCTTCGATGCGAAGCACGTGTTCCGCAGCGGACTCCACGATATCTACGCGGGATTGGTCTGCCAGCCGCTCGGCCTCTTCCCTGGGCAAGCTGCTGACGATTACCGTCCGCTCCACCTCCACGTCCGCTACGTTCCCGCTCCGTATCGATACATTGCCATTCCGATTGCGAACGGCAAGCTCACGAATCGATTGGCCTTCGACGGAATAAGCGAGAGCAGGCTGCTTGAACTTCATTCCTTCGGCGAGCTTCATTTCCTTCATCATCGAAAAATCGAACTGAATGCTCCGCACCCAGTCCCTGAACAGATAAGGCTGGGTAATCATGAACACCGCCACGGATAAAAAGATGGCGGCGAACATGCCGAGCCAATCGATCTTCCAGCTTCGCTTCCCGTCCGGGCTTCGCCCGCGCTTGGCGCTCACCATCATCTCCAATCCCCACAACACGAAGATGCAGGGCCACCACACGAGCAGAAGCCGGATGCTGCGGAGGCCGAATAATTGATCGGCGAGCACCATCACGCCGACGGTGACTATCAACAAGGCTGCAGTAATCCGGCCTACCTTTATCAAGTATGCCCCAACTCCTTATGATCGGCTAGCGTCTTTTGCGCGATTCCTTAAGCAGCAGAAAAATCCCTCCGCCGATAAGCACCGCCGCTCCAGCGTAAGAGCCGGCATTGCTGAAAAACCAGCGCAGCCAGGCCGGGTCCACCGTGAACAGCAGCAGAACGAGGCCGCCGAACAGGAGCAGCAGGCCAAGCCAAGGGCCTTGCTTCACATTGGCGGCACCCAATCCATATACCGCCTGCTGGTTGACGCGTTCCGTACTCTGCAATGCGTCGAACAGATTGAAGAAATAAATGACGGGCAGCATCAGGGCAAGCAGCACGATGAGCGGCACATTCACCCGGGCATCGGTCGCGCTGAAATAGACAATCGCTACAATATCCAGAGCGAGCAGCATCATAATGAGCAGCCCCCGCTGCATCAAGCCCAAATAAAAATGACCGCTTCCCGGAAAAATAAAGGACAGCAAGACCGATAAAAATTTGCTCTTGCGCTGCGGCTGCGTTCCATATACGGGAGGTACAGGAGGCATTCCATCATACGGCGGAAAATTGCCAGGCTGCTGGTGCTGACGCTGCTGATGCTCCAGATTCGCCATTCTCCGCCGGAGAAATTGCTCTTCTTCTATGTCCCAATCCGGCGTGCGGATATGATCCATTCGCTGGCGTTCCATCTGCTCCGCCACCTGTGGTTCCTTGTCTCTGCGGCCTCCGTCGTTCATTGTATTCATTCCTCCCTTGCAATCATACGGCTCCGACCGACTCGTTCCATACATTTTTGAACAGCGCTTTGGCCCGGTACAAGCGGGTCTCGACCGTCCGCACGGGCATTTTCAGCTGTTCGGCAATCTCGGCGTAAGAGCGCTGGCGCATATGATAGAGCACCATCACCGTCCGGTACTTGTCCGGAAGGCTGCCTAAGGTCCGGCGGACCTGCTCGCACCGCTCGCGCTTGATCACCCATTCCTCCGGCATCGCTTCCTCATCCTGATGCGGAAGGGCTACGATCGTGTCAGGCTCCAGCCGATCGGCGGCTCCCCGTCTCTGTCTCCGCAGCGAATCGATAAGCTGGTTCCGGGTAAGCCGGTACAGCCACGTCGTCCATTTCGAATCCCCGCGAAACGTATGAAGCCGGCGGTATACTTTGACGAAGACTTCTTGCGCGATGTCCTCCGCCAGATGCCGGTCCTGAACCGTTTGACAAATACAAGTTAACACAAAGGGGCGGTGTCTTTCCACCAAAATGCGCATCCCCTCTTTATTGCCGCTCAAAATAAGCTGTACAAGCTGTTCATCTGATTGATTCCGCAATTCACGTTCCACGATAGCCGACTTCCTTTCCGTTCTCCACGATGGCAGCCTGCCGGGCTGCCTCTCCGATATCCTGCCTTTATTGTAAGGCGGACGGGGAAACGAAAGAAACCTTCCCGGGTCCAGGAAGGTTTCACCGACTTTAGTCTAGTCCCAATTGCGCCGATTGCCGGGGATGCGGCTATTCAACCGTTACGGAACGTACGCCGGACATCTGTTCGACTTGGGTCGTGAATGCAAAAATTTCGAATTGCCGGGGTACCATAAGAACAACTTGAACTTCGGTATGCTTGATATCCGGACCCTCGTAGGGGCGATTGAGCAAGCGCTGCGTCGTCACTTTTTTGACCTGAATCTGCTGTTCGTTCAAAAATTCGTGCAGCTGATGGAGAAAATGGGAGGCTCCGTCCGTCTCCAGCGTAAGGACATAGGTTTTCTTGCTTGCAAAGTACCGCTGTTCAATCTTGTTGAAGACAAACAGATTGACGATGACGAGCACCGTGGCTGCCACGGCGGCGAAATAAAATCCGGCCCCGACGGCGAGGCCGATAGAAGCAACAACCCATAAGGAGGCGGCCGTCGTCAGACCGGCGATGGATTTGCCCGTAAAGATGATCGTGCCCGCTCCAAGGAATCCGATGCCCGTAATGACCGCCGTCGCAAGACGGGCCGGGTCGACCCTGACATTGCCCTCATAGACGAATTGAGCAAAGCCATAAATGGACAACAGCATAATCAAGGCCGAACCGAGACACACGAGAATATGCGTGCGCAAGCCCGCAGGATGATTCGCCTGCTCCCGTTCCAAGCCGACCAAGCCGCCCAGCAGCATCGCCAGGAACAAGCGCATCATCAGCGAGACATTGTCAATAACCCAAGGATTCGAGGCATCGACTATTTCTCCCATCCAGGACCGCCCTCCTTCGACACCCGTTCCAGATGGCGAAGATAGACACCGGGTGCAATTTCTTCTTCGTCCCGAAATTGGAATCCCGCTCGCTCATATAACCGGAGGGCGGGAGTATTGCGCGCTCCCGTGGCAATGCGGTGGACCGGAAATCCCGGAATCTGCAGAACATGCTCCAGCAGACGGGAACCGATCCCTTGCCGGAAAGAGCGGGGATGGACCATCAGGCGGCAAATATCGATGACCTCCGGTTCCGGCACCTCATACGAGATGGCTCCGACCAGTTCGGCATCATCCCACCAGCCGTAGAAGGTTTCCTTGCACTGCCTCAGATCTTCGATCGTATCCATCAGCGGAGGAATCCGGTCGAAGCCGAGAAGATCCGCTTCGATGCGATAGGCGCTTTGCTGCAAATACCATAATTGTTCTAGAGTCTCGCGATCATTCATGTCCAATTGGCGAAGCACAATCATTCCCCCACAGACCGTAATTTGTATTGCTCTACCTATCTGTAAGCAAAAAAAGGCGAAGTATGCGCCAAGCTCCTTCATTTGTATCGATGAAAAAACTGCAACGCATGCTCCGCCTTGCGGACTGCTATATCACAGCCGGCATTATTGGCTGTTCAGACATTGGACCAGCAATTGATTCACGAGCCCCGGATTCGCTTTGCCCTTCGTCTCCTTCATCACCTGGCCGACGAGGAAGCCGATCGCTTTTTGCTTGCCGGCTTTATAATCCTCGACCGATTGCAGATTGGACGCGATGATTTGCTGCACGACAGCCAGAATGGCGCCTTCGTCGCTGATTTGCACCAGTCCTTGCTCCTCGACGATCGTTTGCGGCCGCTTGCCGGATTCGAGCATTTCCTTGAATACCGTTTTTGCGATTTTCGTGCTGATGGTGCCTTGCTCAATCAGCCCGATCATTTCCCCGAGCCCTTGTCCGTCCAGCTTGACGGCTTCGATTTCAAGACCGCCTGCATTCAGATAGCCCAGCAGATCTCCCATAATCCAGTTCGCCACCGCTTTGGCATCCTTCGTATAGGGAAGGCTGTCCTCGAACAGGTCGGCGAGCTTTTTGGAGGAGGTGATGACCTCGGCATCATATCCGGACAAGCCGTAATCGGCGGTATATCGGGCCTTCCGGGCATCCGGCAGCTCCGGAATCGTGGCGCGGATGCGCTCCTTCCATTCATCGTCGATGACGATGGTAACTAGGTCCGGATCCGGGAAGTAGCGGTAGTCATGCGCTTCTTCCTTGCTGCGCATCGACAGCGTCCGTCCCTGGGCTTCATCCCACCGGCGCGTCTCCTGCACCACCTGGCCGCCCTCGTCGAGAATATCGGCCTGGCGCTCCTCTTCATATTCGAGGCCGCGCTGCACGCCGCGGAAGGAGTTCATGTTCTTCAGCTCGGCCTTCGTTCCGAATTCCTTCTGCCCGTACGGGCGAAGGCTGATATTCGCGTCGCAACGGAGAGAGCCTTCCTCCATCTTGACGTCGGATACTTCGCAATATTGCATGATGGCCTTTAATTTTTCCAAATAAGCCTTGGCTTCTTCCGGGGAACGCAGATCCGCCTCCGACACGATCTCGACCAGCGGCGTGCCTACCCGGTTGAAATCGACGAGCGAAGCATAGCCGCCGTCGACGTGCGTCAGTTTGCCGGCATCCTCTTCCAGGTGCAGGCGATTGATGCGGATTCGCTTCGTCTCGCCGCCGACTTCGATGTCGATCCAGCCGTTCTGCCCGATCGGCTGATCATACTGCGAAATCTGATAAGCCTTCGGCGAGTCTGGGTAGAAATAATTTTTGCGATCGAATTTGCTCACGGACGCAATCTCGCAGTTCAGCGCCATCGCAGCCTTCATCGCATATTCGACCGCCTGGCGGTTCAGCACCGGCAGCACGCCCGGATGCCCGAGACAGATCGGGCAAGTATGCGTGTTCGGCGGCGCCCCGAAGGCGGTGGAGCAGCCGCAAAATATTTTGGATTCGGTGCGAAGCTCAACGTGAACTTCCAGTCCGATGACCGTCTCATATTTAGCACTTGGCATGTCGTAAGCCTCCTCTATGACAACTGCGGACGCAGCTTGTGATGATCGGTATTCTGCTCGAACGCATGCGCCGCGCGCAGCACGGTCGCCTCATCGAACGCCCGTCCGATCAGCTGCAGTCCTACCGGCATGCCGTCCGCCAATCCGCATGGAATGCTGATCGCCGGCACGCCCGCCAAGCTGACTGGAATCGTCAAAATATCATTCAAGTACATTTGAAGCGGATCGTCCACCTGCTCGCCCAAGCGGAAGGCCGTCGTCGGCGCCGTCGGCCCGAGCAGAATGTCATACTTCTCGAATGCCCGTTCGAAGTCGCGCTGAATCAAGGTGCGAACCTTCTGCGCCTTCAAATAGTAGGCGTCATAATAGCCGGAGCTGAGCGCATAGGTTCCCAGCATGATGCGCCGCTTCACTTCCGGGCCGAAGCCCTGGCTGCGCGACTGGAGATACAGCTCGAGCAGATTGCCCGGCTGCTCCGCGCGAACGCCGTAGCGGACCCCGTCGAAGCGGGCCAGATTGGACGACGCTTCGGATGAAGCGAGCAGGTAATACGTCGCCACGGCATATTCCGTATGCGGCATGGACACCTCTTCCCAGGTCGCGCCTAATTGCTCGTACACCTTCAAGGCGGCAAGCACCGCTTCCTTCACCTTCGGATCGACGCCCTGCCCGATATATTCGGACGGCACGCCGATGCGCAGGCCGCGAACCTCTCCGCTCAAGGCCGCCGCATAATCGGGAATGTCCACCTTGGCCGAGGTGGAATCCATCGGGTCGTAGCCGGCGATGGCCTGAAGCACGTGCGCGGCATCCTCTACATTGTTCGTCAGCGGCCCGATCTGATCAAGGGAAGATGCGAACGCGACGAGGCCGAAGCGCGATACGAGGCCATAGGTAGGCTTCAAGCCGACGATGCCGCAATAGGACGCCGGCTGGCGGATCGATCCGCCCGTATCCGAGCCAAGGGCGAAGCTGACCTGGCCGGCAGCCACCGCCGCCGCCGAGCCGCCGCTTGAACCGCCCGGTACGCGCTCCAGATCCCAAGGATTGCGGGTCGCCTGGAAAGCGGAGTTCTCATTGGAGCCGCCCATGGCGAACTCATCCATATTAAGCTTGCCGACCGTAACGACGTCCGCTTCCTTCAGCTTGCGGGCGACGGTTCCGTCATAGACCGGCTCATAGTTCTCGAGGAAGCGGCTGGCGCATGTCGTGCGCATCCCTTCGCTCACGATATTATCCTTCAGGCCGGCCGGAATGCCGGCCAGCGGATGAAGCGCCTCGCCCGCGGCCCGGCGCTCATCGATGCGCTTCGCCTGCGCCTTGGCCCCTTCTTCATTCAGCGTCAGGAACGCCTGCACCCGTCCGTCGGTCTGCGCGATGCGCGCAAAAGACGCCTCCGTCAGCTCGGCTGCGGATACTTGGCGGTCTGCCAAAGCTTGTCTGGCTTGTGATATCGTCATATCCAACAATGTCAATGCGGTTGCCCCCTCTCTCTTTACTCCAGAACCGCCGGAACCTGGAATTGGCCGTCCTCTTCCTGCGGCGCGTTAAGCATGACTTTCTCTATCGGCAGCGATGGACGAACGGCATCGTCACGCATCACGTTGCGAATCGGCAGAACATGCGTTGTCGGCGGCACGTCATCCGTATCCAGCTCGTTCAACTTCTCTGCGTACTTCAGAATCGCGTTCAGCTGCTCGGTATAGCGCGCTTTTTCTTCATCGGTTAAATTGAGCCGTGCCAGCTTGGCTACGTGCTCGACGTCTTGTACCTGAATGCTCATCGGCAACCTGTTCCTCCTTGTCCCAATTGGGCCAAATTCATCCCTCTATTATATCCTAGAAGCGTGGGCAACTCAACGCTGGCTTCCATTAATGCGGCGCAGCGCCGCGTTTTCCGCCGCCCCGCAGCGGTATTAGCTTGCTGGCATCCCCTTGCCGCCGCCTTCTCGATACAAGAAAGTCCAAGGGATTTTTTCGGCAATCTATACTCTATTCGGACTCGTCTCTTCGTAGAAAAATGGATTTAATACGCTCTGCTCGGAGTGCCAAGTTTGATTAGTAAAAGAGAATCTCTACTCCTTCCGAAAAATGAAGGGGTTCCAACGGCCTCAAAACTGCACAATATCCTTAGATACGTCTATCCGGTAGGCGAATTCTGCATAACTGCATGATTTCTCCAGACACGCCGATTCAAAAGCGAAATCCGCATAACTGCATGATTTCTCAAGGCCCGCTTATAAGGCACACTTATTCGGTAAGCCTGTTCGGCAAGCAAAATCCTGCGCAAATACAGCAATTCGATAGGGACGGCTTCACCAGAAAGGGAATCCTGCAAAACGGCACCAATTTCACCCGTTTCGCTTCGACTTGGAGCAAAAAGGCCTAAAATGATGTAGCTGTGCAGCATTTCCTCGGGATGTGGACGCATTGAGCCGAAATTCCTGTAAAATAACAGCAATTCCCTCCACAAGTTTAAGCCCCAGGAGGAAACGACGCTTCCAGGAGGAAATGACGCTTCCAGAAGGAAACGAGGCCTCCTAGAGCCAACGAGCCTACAGACAGCGATAATGCCTCCCGGATCCGGCGCAGTCTCTTGAAGCCCGTAAATCAGACCGTTGAGAAAGACATAGGTTTTTTTGGGGAGTTTTGGGCGATTCATTTTTTATGTGGTAGACCCGTGTCTCTCAATAGAAAAAATCGATGTACAGCGCTCTGGGCCGCAAATTTTTATCCAAAAAAGTTTCGTTTCAAGATGTTCCTCTCCGTATCCTAACCTGGCCAAAAACAGAAACAAGCGGAAGACCTGCTTGCACCCAAACAAATTTATAAAGTCTATCCTATCAAAAAAGCACCGGTCGCACGTTACCCTGTAACGCACACCGGTGCTCTTCCTTATATCCATGCGCGCAGGTTGACTTGGCGGATGAACTCTTCCTGAGACATCGCTTCTTCCTGCTCGTTCTCTTCCTTCTGGTCTTCTTCCGCATCTCCGTTCATGATCCGTCGGAACAGAGACTCATTGTGAGTAGCCAGTGCATAGTCGATAAGCGCTTCCCGTTCGATGCGGTCCGCTTCCTGCTGCAGCAGCAGGCCTTCCTGCTCGACGTCAGACGCCGGCACGAAGAAGTTGCGGTTTGCTCTCGGCACCCGGATGACGTAATCGAATGCGTTATCCGCATTGCGGTCATAGGCAATGATATAGCCATATTCCCCGATAGGCAAATGTTGTTCGAAGCGGTCGGCAACAATGACTACTTTCTCTCCCAAATGCAGCATTGTCCATGCCTCCCATCCATATGCTGTTTCCTCTATCGTACTAAAATTTATGATTGCTGTAAATGTATGCTTGTTCCCGCAAAAAGACGCTGCCTTTTCAAAATTAAAATATGTGACTTCCAGGCAAATGTCAACATGCATTCTCAGGAAATCGGGGGAAGCGCGGCATGGCGGGTTCCCGTCACACCCGGATCCGGCCCCCGATTACGGCGCCGGAATCCGCCACACGCCTTCCGGCGGAGTGGTCAGCTTCTCGAATCCGTCGTCCGTAATCAGATACGTGTTCTCGATGCCGACGACGCCTCGGCCGGGGAAGGTGAATTTCGGCTCGATCGCGATGACCATGCCGGGCTCAAGCGGCATCGTGAAGCCGCGTGCCAGCACGGGCCATTCATCCATCTCCATGCCGATGCCATGGCCGAGGAAGCTGACCTGATCGCTCCCGAAGCCCATGAAGTGCTCCGCCAAGCCGTACTGTTCGGCCAGCTTCAGCGCGCCGGCATACAGCGACTCGCACACCGTCCCCGGCTTCAGGCTCGCTTCGGCGGCCCGAAGGATGGCCTCGGACGAATCGTAGGCCCGCTCAAGCTCCTCATCCAGCTTGCCGATGACGAGCGTCCGGGTCTGGTCGATGACGTAGCCGTCGATGCAGCATCCGATATCGACGAGAACCGGTTCATTCTCCGCGATAACCTTCCGGCTGGAGCCTTGGGGGCTGGCCGGGGTCAAGCCGCGCCCGCCGGCCGGACCGTCGAAGTACGTCGGCTCCGCTCCCGCTTCGCCCGATGCGACCATCCCGGTAATAATCTCTTGGTTGTATCCGCGCATCCGGATAAATCCGACATGGCCCTGCATCCGGAACACATGCTCGATATGGGCGATAAGCTGGAGCTCCATCATGCCGGGACGAACGTACGCGGCCGCTTGCTCGAGCGCATGATGCGCGGCGCGAGCGGCCGTGCGGATGCGTTCGATCTCCCACGGCGATTTGACCATCCGCAGGCCGCGCAGCATCGCGGAGCCGTCGGTCCATGCCGCATCCGGCAGAACGGAGCGGAGACGCTCGAACAACTGCACCGGAAGCACGTCGTATTCCGTGGCAATGACCGGGCGTCCGGACCTGAACACCGCCGGGAAGCGCTCCTGCAGCAGCGTGCCGAAAGCGCGGAAGGAGCCGAGCGGCTCGACCGCCACCCCGGCTTCATGCCGGGCGCGCTCCAGACTGCGCTTGACGAAATAGACAGGCTCGCCCAGCTTCGGCACAAACAGATACCCGGTCTGCATCGATCCGGTAAAATAATAAAGCCCGACATTTTGCGTAATCAGACAGCCGTCCATGGTTCGTTCCTGCATCGCTGTCTGCAGCCGGGCAATTCGTCCTTCGATTTCTCGCTTCAATACGCCTTCCATCGATCTTGCTCCCTTCCTGCTTACTGAAAGCCCCCGTTCCCACGGAGGTTCCCGTCTTGCGCGAATGCTCCCGCGGAGGACGCAAAAAGCGCAAACCCCACCCGGTTTACGCGCCCGCTTTGCCTTCTATCCATTCTCGTTCCTGTGCGTGCAGCCCCGCGAACACGAATTCAATCTATGCCTCCGCCCAAGGTGCAGCCTCAGTCCCCCGCAGAATGCGCATCCGTTCCTCAATTAAGCTCATCATACCACGAACCCCAATTCAGCGCCAACGGACCCCCGGCGTGAAAAAGGAAGACGGCCTGTCCGAACATTATCGTCCGGCAAGCCGCCTCACCAATCATTTCCTATTTTATACAAAAGGATTATGCTCCTTCTCATACCCGATTGTGGTCACGGGACCATGCCCCGGATAGACGGTAACGTCATCCCCCAGCGGGAACAGCTTGCCGTGAATCGATTGGAGCAGCACGTTCATATCCCCGTCCCGGAGATCCGTCCGTCCCACTGACGTGCGGAAGAGAACGTCGCCCGAGAACAAGCGCTTCTCGTGGAGGAAGCTTACGCTGCCGGGAGAATGGCCCGGCGTATGCATAACCTGGAACGTATGGCCGATCAGTTCCAGCGTCTGTCCGTCCTGCAGCAGATGCTCGGCAGGCTTCATCGCCATCGGCGCGCAGACTTGGGGCCACATCTTCGAACCGTTCAGCTCGGGCGTCGTAAGCCAGTCAGCTTCCCGCTCATGAATATAGACCGGGCATCCGTGAGTTTCACGCACGGCGTCGACCCCGCCGATATGATCGAAATGCGCATGGGTCAGCAGGACGGCCGACACCTTCAAGCCTTGAATTCCTTGCAGCAGCGGCTCCGGGTTCATGCCGGGATCAATGACGAGCGCTTCCTTCGTCTCTTCGTTGATCAGCACGTAGGCATTGGTCTGAACCGGGCCGAGTGTATAGCTTTGAATGCGGAACATAGATGAACACCGCCTTTGCAAAAGTTGTTCGCGAAGTCGAACGCAAACATGGTATCCCTTTTTTAAAAGGTTGACTTGTCAAATATTAATGGATGTCAAAAGGAAGACAGCAGCTTTTTGAGCTCGCGCACGATGCGGGTCTGGTATCCCGTCCCTTCTCCGTACGTTTCCATCATTTGCTGCCTTACCACTTTCAGTTTGTCTTGATAGTCCGGCGCTTCCCGGTCCGGATTCTCCTGCTTGAAGCGGATCATATGCGCCTGCACATCGCTCGGGCGCGGACCCCACTGGCCGAGAACATGTCCGCCGGTATCGGCGAAGATGACAACCGGAACCGAACGGCCGCCCATCGTCAGGAACTGATCCATCGTCTCCGGGAATTGCTCCATAATCAGCACTTCCGTCTCGATCTGCGCCGCTTCCATCGCACGGAAGACGACCGGCACGTTGCGGACGACATCGCCGCACCAATCCGCCGCCAGGATAAGGCAGCGCAGGTCGTCGCGATATTGCAGCGACTCGAAGAAAGCTTTATCCTCTTCATCCGCCCATGCAAATTGGCCATACCAGGAGACGAAGGCCTCCTTGTTCTTTTGCATCCCGTCCACAAAGGCTTGGGGGCGAATTCCTTTTCCCATTACGCCGGCTACGCTTTTGGCCATCTTTATTTCCCCGCTTTCTTTTTGGAATACGTATATTTAATGACAACATACACGATTAACAGCGCCAGGGCAACGAGAATAAACGGCTTGACCCATTTGCCGGCCACGTCGTCAATCTGCTCCCATTTATCGCCCAGCACGAAGCCCAAGTAGACAAACAGAATCGTCCACGGGATGACCGCCAGCGTCGTCAGAAGCGTGAACCGCCACACATTCATTTTGGAAATGCCCGCCGGTATGGAGATGGCATGCCGTACAACCGGAACGAACCGGGCCGTAAAAATAACGCCTGTCCCATATTTCTGGAACCATTCTTCCGATTTCGCAATATGATGCGGCTTGATGAGAATGTATTTGCCGTACCGTTCGAGCACAGGTCTCCCCCCGTACCGGCCAATCCAATAGACGAACAGCTGGGCGACAACCCCGCCGATGACGCCGAAGACGACCGCTTCCGCAAAGGTAATCTCTTGAATCGAGACGAGAAAACCTCCGTAGGCAAGCACGATCTCGCTCGGAATCACCTCTATCATCAAGCCAAGCATAATTCCCCATTCTCCCAGTTGCTGCACCCAATGCAAAAGCTCAGTCACAATTTGATGCAAAAATTCCATGTCCCATCTCCTCTTTTTGCTACCAGTGTATTCTATTCTACGATGGGACATGACTCTGACGCAATCGCCCCCCAGGGCTCATGTTAGAACCCTATGCGGCATATACATATGGACTAGCTGGACAGCGTGGCCATTTTTCATTTTTTTTAAAAGATTTCCCGTACTACAAGCATTCCGAATCTATGTCGAGGAGGTTCACGTCTATGGCTAATTTCTGGGTTGTCACCCCCAAGCAATGGCGCGTCGGCTTGATCGCCATCGCCGCCATCATGGTCGGCGCCGCCTTCTGGCGGTACGAATCGATGCGGATGGAGCAAGCTGCGCAAGCCGCCCCCCAAGAGACCCGCATCCTGCATATGGTGACGGGCGAGTTCAAGTCCACCTTGGAGGACGGAACCGAGATCGAAGCGTATCAATTCGCCCCCGGCACGGTCAACGCGAATGAAGGAGAGCGCGTCGAGCTGCGTATCCGGGGCGTGAACGGGCACCGTCATGATTTCGTGATTGAAGGCCTCGATATCTCCGGCACCATCGAAAAAAACAAGGAAACGATCATCCGCTTCACCGCGAAGGAAGGGATTTACCGCATCGTCTGCAATACGCATGCCGATGCGGCCAGCAATGGCCCAATGATCGGGTACATCGTGGTCGACTAGCCGCGCGAGGTCTTTCTGGCAGCGGGCCCCCATCCTGCATATGGTATAACACAACCTGCTGGAAAGGGGCCAACGGCCATGAAGACACCGAGACAGCGCCACACCGCTGCCCTCCCTACCGCCCGGGGCATCCGCCGGGCATGCGGCAACGAGCTGTACCGCACGATCAAGCGCATGAATATTTGGATTCCGGAAGACAAACGAAAGGAAGGCGAAGAGCTCTATTACCGCAAAGTGATCGGCAATCTGATATGGATTCACGAGAATCACGCCAACCGCAAGAAGCTGTCAGACTGGTGGGATGAAGCTGTATGCGAGGAACTCGCCGCCCTATGGGAGGTCGATCCGAAGAAGCTCTCCGCCTGCTTCCGCCAAGCCTTCGGCGGCTAGGCAACTCGAACAGCCGGTCGCCCGATGCGAACCGGCTTGTTCCCTATGCGGATCAGAACATTTCCCCGAGCAGTTCGTACGATCGGAGCCGCGCAGCGAAGTCATACGTGACCGTCATCGCGATCACCTCGTCAATGCCGTACCGCTCCGCAAATGCCTCCAATTCCCGCTTCGCCTTACCCGGCCCGCCGACAATCATCCGGCTGCGATTGTACCGGATGCGTTCGCGGTCCCACTCCGTGTAAGGAAAGTCTGCCGCTTCCTCCGGAGACACGAACGTCGCCCTCGAATCCCCCCGATCGAGCAGCAGCAGCCTGAGATCGACGGAAGAGGCCAGCCGCTCCGCCTCCTCGTCCGTATCGGCGCAGATGACGATGATGCAGGCGTTCGCTCGCGGCCGGTCGCCAAGCGGCCCGGGACGGAACGCGTCATAATAAGCGCGGACGACCTCTTCTCCGCCCTCCCCGTTAATGAAGTGGGCGAACGAGAACGAAGCCCCCGTCTCCGCCGCCTTCCTTCCGCTGTAACCGCTCGATCCGAGCAGCCATACTTCCGGCGGCTGCTCGGGGATCGGCGTCGCCTTCAGACCGTGGAGCGGATGCTCTGCAGGAAGGTCATGGTTCAGGAAGCCGCCAAGATCCGAGAGCGCCCTGTCGAAGGTGGTCTCATAATCGGCAGGCCGTCCATAACGGAGGGCCCGCGTCGCGAGCGGCATTCCCCCCGGAGCGCGCCCGATGCCGAGATCAATCCGTCCGGGATAGAGCGATGCCAGCACGTGGAAATTTTCCGCCACCTTGTACGGACTGTAATGCGGAAGCAGCACGCCGCCGGAGCCAACCCGAATCCGCTTCGTCTGGGCCGCGATAGAGGCGATGAGCACTTCCGGCGAGGAACCGGCCAGCCCGGCCGCGTCGTGGTGCTCCGATACCCAATACCGGCTGAAGCCGAGCCGATCGGCATGCGCGGCCAGCTCCAGCGTATGCCGGAATGCGTCGGTCGCATTCTCCCCTGGCAGGATAGGGGACTGATCAAGAATTCCGATGTTCATGTCGCGGGCCTCCTTGCTCGTATGGAGCAGATCTATGCATTTGCTATGATTTCCATAGACGTTATAAGTTATATAGTAGCTTATTTCGGGTAAAAGAGGAAATCCGCCTCGAAGCGGGGAATGTTTTGTGAAGAGACATATGATAAAGGAGGACAAGCTGTGCGTAAAATGATCTGTCTGCACGGACTGGCGCCTGAGCAGGAAGCCAGTATTCGGGAAGCGGCGCCGGATTGGCATATAATCTTCGGCCGTCCGAAAGAGCTGGATCCGGCTGAATTCCGCGATGCCGAAGTGATACTCGGCTGGTGCGATGCCGCCCAGGAGACAGGATTGGCGTCCGGAAGCAAGCTTCGTTGGATCCAATTATGGTCATCCGGAGCCGATTATATGCCGTTCGAGAAGCTGAAGCAGCGGGAGGTTCTGCTGACCACCGCGAGCGGGGTCCATCCCGTCCCGATGGCCGAGACGGTGTTCGCCATGCTGCTCGCCTTCACGCGCGAGCTCCCGCGCGCGATTCGCAATCAGACGCGCCGCCATTGGGATAAGGCAGGCCGCTTCACCGAGCTGAACGGCCGCACGATGGCCGTAATCGGACTCGGCAGCATCGGCACCGAGATCGCCCGCCTGGCCCAAGCCTTCGGCATGCGCGTCATCGGCGTGCGCCGAACTGCTCGCCCGGCGGACCATGTCGATGCCGTCCATACGCTGGACAAGCTGGACGAGGCGCTTGCCGTGAGCGACGTCATCGTCAACGTGCTTCCGAAAACCACGGAGACGGAAGGCTTGTTCGACGAAGCCCGCTTCGCTGCCATGAAGCGGGGCGCCTTCTTCATGAACGTCGGACGCGGCGCATCGGTCCGCACCGATGCGCTCGTCCAGGCCCTGACGAAGGGCCGTCTGGCCGGCGCGGGCCTGGACGTGTTCGAGACCGAACCGCTTCCGGAAGATCATCCCCTCTGGGCGATGGACAACGTGATCATCACGCCCCATACCGGAGGGAATACCGACCGTCTGAAGGAAAAAGTCACGGCGTTATTCCTCGAAAATCTGGCGGCCTACCTCGACACGGGCTCCCCCGCCCGCAATCTCGTCGATTACGACCGCCAATACTGACGCGATAAAAACCGGAGGCGCCGCCCCCGGTTTTTTGGGGTGGGTATTTATATATTGGTCAATTCCATGCATGAATAGATATCAAACTCCGTCTCCCCCGTGAGCCGCATTGTCCCCGGATTTAAGATACACCACGTTTTTATCGGCATCCAATGCCGCTCTCACCACGGTGCCTTTATTTTCGATGAAGAAGCAGTAATCTTTATATAAGCTGTCCCATTTCACTTCAGATTTGGAAATGTCGATATTGAATAATTTCTTGGCAATCGGAGCGACCTTTTCTTTGGCCTCTTTTTCCGTAATCACTTTATTTGTCGTGACTTGTTTGCGGGCATGATGATAAAAGTTGGTTGCCTTTCCGGTCTTTGCTTCTACATAAACCATAGCATTGCCGTCCTCAAGGACCCATGAATTCCCTCTATCCCCGGTATATACGAGAGCAGCCTCGGTCACGTCGAAATCATGATCTAAAGCCGTTTTCACCGCTTCGGCCGCCGTTTTCAATAATTTCAAATCAAGCTCCTTCTTGTCAAATTTAATATTGGCCCCGTACAGACGTTTATCTTGCGGCCACGTATCCAGACTTACAGTAAAGTCTTTCCCTCTCAACTGATATGTGATATGCTCTGTAAGCTTTTCATTTTTATCATCATAGTTCGTGTACATGACCACTTCTTTATCAAATTGGTATGTCTTCTTTGAATACATCCCTTTCAAAATTTTCAGGATCTCATCTTTATCCTTTTTGCCGATTTTATCGATTGTCGTATCTCCGCTTACACCCCATATTCTTCCTGATTTATGTTCGAAGTAAGCTCGATAGCTTCCGTCTTCAGATTTGACTTCTACCACCGTTCTTGGTTCATTATCAAACTCGCCAACCTCCTGCAGCTTTATCTCTTTTCCCGCGAACTGTTTTACCGCTTTTTGCAGCTTGGGAAGCAGCTTCTTGTCGATAGGAACCTTCTTACTGTCCGATTGCTGCTCTTGCTGTGTCTCCTGCGCTGCCTCCGCGCCCGCAGGTATCGGGCCCGCCAATGCGGTCAGCATGCCGGATGCGATCAAGGTTGCGACGATAGCTTTTTTCAAGTTCATGATAAAGCCTCCTCTTCCAAATATCTCATTCATCACTTCAAACTGTAAACAGACTTACAGACTTAAGATTCGCGCCGTAGTCGCCAATGACTTCTTAGGCCCCAGGAGCCGCAGCGCTCCCGGCTTTTATATACACCACTTTTTTATTGGAATCCAACGCCGCTCTCACACTCGTGCCACTCTTTTTGGTGAAGTAATAGTCTTTTTCCAGGTTGTCCCATTTCACGTTATATCCATTAAGATCGATGTTGAACAATTTCTTTGCTAACGGAGCAACCGCTTCTTTTGCCTCTTTTTCTGAAATTCCTTTATTATCCCGTACTTTTATTCCGAGCTCATTGATTACGCTATTTATTTTTCCTGACTTGGGATCCGCGTAAATCCTAACCTTGTCGTCCCGAAGCACCCACTTTAATTCTGGTTTTTGACCTTTTTTCGACACATGTGGACTAAAAAAAGCCTCAAGCTGACCCTGCTTCATTTCAAATTTATGATTAAAAGCTGTTTTAGCGGCATCTGTCGCCGCTTTAAACAATTTCGGATCAAGCTCATTCTTATCGAAATCAATCGTTATATAACTGAGGCTATCTCCCCCAATGACCCAATTTTTGTTCAGGCTAGCGGAAAAATCTTTTCCTCGCAAGGTGTACGTTATCTCATCTCTCACCTCTGCCTTCTCATCGGTATACTGATGAGTCACCTTAACTTCATTATCAAATACGTAGTCCTTCTTCGCATATAATCCTTTCAAAGCCTTCAGAACTTCTTCTTGATCCTGCTTGCTGATCTGTTCAAGCGTGGCGGTTTGGCCGCCTACGGTCCAGATAGTCCCTGTATCGATGTCATATTGCGCAAAATATTTCCCATCTACAGATCGCACTTCTGCAACATAAGGCGAATAAATGCCAAGCTTGCCTGCCTTCTGCAATTCAACGTCTTTCCCGGCAAATAACTTTACCGCTTTATTCAACTTTTCAGTAAACTTCGGATCCACTTGAACTGTCCAGCGATCCTCTTGCCGCTTCTCCTGCACTGCCTCCGCGCCCGCAGGTATCGGGCCCGCCAATGCGGCCAGCATGCCGGATGCGATCAAAGTTGCGACGATAGTTTTTTTCAAGCTCATGATAAAATCCTCCCTTGTCATTTCTGTCATATATGCTCACTCCTATAACCCTAATGAATAGATTGGAAAAAACCAACAAAACATTCTATTAAAAATAGTTAAGAAAACGTATTTATCAATAAGGAAGTATTAAGAAATCAGGAAAGTGTATTTTCATGTTCTGAGTACACGGGAGAGTGGATCAAAGGGCTTTACCGGACCTATTTCGAGCTCGGCACGTCCCATGCCCAAAAAATACGACCGGCCGATAATCCCCTCCTGCGCTGGCAGGCGGGATTATCGCCGGTCGCTGTTGAAGCCGAGCAGCGGCACGATGGCCATGTACGCGCGCCTGGCCTCCTCGGTCATCGCAAAATGCTTGTCATTGGCGGCATTCGGCATCGATGCGACGCGCTGTACCTCGGCTTCATAGCGATGGTACAAGTCTTCGGCAGCCGCCGCCAATATTTTGGCCTTGCCGCGGTCGCCGGCAATCGCGGCGTGGCGGGCCTGGTCGGCCAGCCGTTCAATCGCTTCCGTTCGCAGGTCGCGGTCGAACGGGGCGCAGGCGATGGCCTCCCGCCAATAGCCGGCCTCCTCCGCCGCCCGGCCGAGGCCGCTGCTGGCCAAGGCAAGCTCGCGGTAGAGCGCGAAGCCGCTCCGTTCATAGCGGCGGCCTTCCGCGAGCAGGGCGAGGGCCTCTTCCGGCGGCAAGGTCCGCGACACCGCGATGCGAAGCCAGGTGTCGGCCGGCGTCAGCTTCAGCGCCAGCATGCCGTCGGCGTCCGCAAGCGGCTGGGCTGCGGCGTGCACCGCCGCCAGCAAGCCTGCGGCGCCCAGCGGCAGCGCCAGCAGAAGCGATGCCGTGCGGCCGATGCGCAGGAGCGGCCTTCCATGACCCGGCTCGCCCGCGCCTGCCGCAAGCGCCAGCATGGTCAGGAGCAGCAGCGCGAAGAAGCCGAAGGCCATGTCGAAGTCGACCGCGCTGTGCAGCAGTAGCACGGACGCGGCCATGGCCAGCCCCTTATGACGGCGCCAAGCCGTGTAGAGCGCCGCCGCGGCGAGCATGAGCGCGGGCGCCGTTCCGATGACGCCGACGTCGAGCAGCAGATCGAAGAAGCTGCTGTGGACTTCCTTGCCGACATAGGGCTCGCTCTGGATGCGCGCGAACTGCTGCCTCCAGGCATCGCCGCCGGCGCCGAACCACGGGTGCTCCCGCCACAATGTCAGCGCATCGCGGTAGAATTGCGCCCGCGCGCCTGCGGTCGCATAATGATCCGTTATCCGCTCCGATGCCCCCTGCGGCATCAGCAGCAGGCCGAGGAATGCAGGTGCCGCCGCAATCAAAAACGAGCATCCGAGTCCGAGCCGCCGGGAATGCCGGAGACGGTGAAGCAGCGCTTCTCCCCCCAATGATCCGGCCCAAGCCGCGGCCACGGCCAACGGAATCATAGCGCGATGATCGGCCCACAAGGAAGCGGCGAACGCGGCCCCGGCGAATCCCCAGGCGGCCATACGGGCGGTTAGCGCGATAGAAGCGCGCCGTTTTTTGTGCAAAAATAACACCCAGGCAACCCATACTAACGCGACAACCAGCCACGAACCCCGGGACTCCGTCAGCAGCAGGACGGCCATGTGAGGAAGGACGGGAAGCAGCGCCGCCATACGCGCCCGGAAGCCGGAGGCGGCCTGCACCAGGTCAAGCTGAAGGAGCAGAAAAGCGCCCGTTACCGCACCGAGGGTGTTCGGATATTGCAGGAAGCCGCCCAGGCGGAATCCCCAAGCGGAAATTTCGGCGTTGTCGCTGATCATGACGCCGGCTTCATAAGGAAGCCATCCGCCCAGCATCAGGAGCGCGCCCAGGCTGTGGATGACGCCAACGACGAGGAGCGCTTGCAGTCCTTTGTTCCACGCGGAGTCAGGGCCGCGCCCTCCAAAAAACACGGATATCGCCACTGTCCACCCGGTGTACATCGCATAGCGGATGATCTGCATGTGAGTGCCGTGGACGCTCGCCGGGTCGAGGAAGCGGACAATCCCATAAGCGATCAGGAGAACGAGCGGCAGCAGGATGGCCGCGGATAGAATGGGACGCTTCATCCGAAGGAGCGCGACAGCCGCCGCACAGATCAGAACGGAGAGGACAACCGTCTCTCCGTTGTAGAACAAGCCGTTCAGCCACAGCGCGAGCAACAGGATGCCTGCGGCCGCACCGGCAGCCGCCGCGGTCCATTCTCCGTTCCGTACGCTTTTATCATTCATGCGTTCTTCTCCACCTATCACTCTATCTGTCTTTATTATTGTTCTCATAATAGCAAAAGGCCAACCCTAAGAGGTTAGCCTGTATGATTCTGACGCGTTTTCCGCTGTTAAGATGGAAGCAGCGACAGGACGACTTTCGCATTGAAATAAGTGTTATTGTACATCATTAACCATCGGTGCGCATCCATAATATCCAGCCCGTTATTTTCGTGGTCACGGTCGATTTGCTCCAACTGGCTCCGCACGACATCGATGCCGATAAGATGCACGACTCTGTCCAGAGCAACAGTGGAAGAATCCACTAAATAAAGTCCGTAAGTGCCTGCCTGCAAGGCTGGAACGCTTTGGTTCTGCCCCTTGATCTCATCGATCGCAAATTCGAGCGCTCCGTCCGAATCCGCAGCCCGCGCTTTCCCCTCATCAACCAGGCCCTGCAGTTCTGTCTCGCCAGGCGTCGTGGTCTTGAGCGGAGCGAGCACGTATGTCCCTTGAGGGATCTGGGTAAACCGAATCATGTTGCGCGTCTCCGGGTAGGTCCCGGCAATGCCAACCTCCTCGGAGCGCCAAGCTTTGAACTTGAGCACGCCGGCAGCCTTCCCGTTCCGGCCGTCATCGGCGCGAATCGTCAACGCGAACTCCTGCTCGATAGGGGACGTAACGGTCAACATATCCTCACTAACGGATGCCGTGACCCCATTTACCGGATCTATCGTGTAATATAGCTTATCATCATCCGCATCCGTAAAAACCTTCATATCATTCAGATTGAAGGTGTATTCCTTTCCTTCAATCAGGGTCATATCCGGCTGCGGCTGAAAGACGGGATCCCAGTTCGTCGAGACGTCGAAGAAGTAGGAAGCGGTGTAGCCGTTTAAATCGGTTGCCTTGATCGTAATTCTGGTATCACCTGTATTACCTGTATAAATTAAAGTAAAATAGCTTCTACTTGGGCTTGAAAAGTCCGAGCCAAGACCAAAAACTCCGTTACTGTCATGAAGTTCAAATGACCCGGCTTCCCATTTTATATTACCTGAAAATAAACTGCTCAGATCTATTGTCTTCGTTTGATATAAGCTGCTGTTAATTAATTTAAAATAACTGTCCTCTTCTTGATTAATTCGAACACGCGGCGCTATCCCGCCGGAATCGACCGTAACCGTGAACTTATGTATGAGCTCGACGTTTTGGGCGGTGGTCCATTTGTATTCGACGGTGGTCGTGCCATAGGTTTTGCCTGTAATCGCATACTGTCCCAGAACCGGATCGACCGAGACTTCCGCCACTGACGGGTCGAGGTTGACGGTCTGGGTGTAGGTTGCTTCCGTGACGCTCACCGGAGTCGGAACATAGGCCGGATCCGCCTTCAACTCCACATCGTAGGAATCGATCTGCTTCGACGGGAATACCGTTCCGGCTTCTGCAGTTCCGGGAAGAAGAAATAACATGAGGCCGAATACAGCTAGTCCGCAGCAAGATAAGAAATACCGTAAAGATGATATTTTCAAATTGCTTCTCCTCTCTTCAAAAAGGATATAGTGCCGACATGTTATCTATACATTTTGCTTCTTATCCACATAAGCCGTGATCTGTTCGCGCAGGATAAAGGCGCGCAGGGAGCGGAGGGCGGCTTCGTCGAGGCCTTCCAGGCTGGCTCCGTACATCATCCCTTCGGGATGGCGGGATCGGTGCACAATCTCAAGGCTGCAGGGCAAGGTGAAGCCCAAATGAAGCTCCGCTTCGACCCGCATGCCTTCGCGCAGCGGCTTGCCCTCGGCCATCGTGAAGCCTACGCCGGTCAAGCTGATATCGACCAGGTGTATCGGGGTTCCGCTCTGAGCGGAGCTCCGGTTCTCCTGGGGCGAGGCTTCCGAACGGATGAAGCCATGCTTGCGGATGATGACCCGCGGCGACTCGCGCTTGTCCGTAAACCGCTGCTGCTGCTGAGGCGGATGGATGAGCAGCAGGGAGCCCTCGTTCCGGGCGATAATTTTGGTGAAAAAGTTGACGATGCCCATTCCGGAATAGATCGTAACTTTGACTTGCTCCCCCAATTCGAAGTGTTCGAATTGCGGCAATTCAATATCGATCAAATCGCCTTCCATATAAGATAACATACCCGTTGCCACGCAGCCACTGCCTTCGATCACAGTTCGGCAGTTCAACATGGCTCCCGATAATAAACCCGGGCTGTCCATCGTGTATGCCTGATTCCCCATCTAAAAAAACCTCCTCATGTCTCTCGCGCCAGGGTGTAATATCGGTCCGCTTGCCGTACAGCAGCCCCGTTGGCCGCCTCGCCGGCATCCGGCAATTCCTGTATCCAGAGATTCAAAAATGTGCATAGTCCGAATTACCTACTATACTTTATCGACGATTCGCACGTAAATGTGAATAGCTTCTTATTTCGAAGGACTTAGGAACTAAGCGTCAGAACGAGGCCATCGAGTGCGGAGATCGAAAAAGAACCCTGCGGGCGGCAAGGTTCTCGTCCTATTCCGTCTGGTATGAGGTTACATGGAGACGGGCTCGAATCGTCCGTCCATCGGCACATCCGCCGGCCGGGGAAGACCGGGTTCATTCAATCGCCTCCAGATCGGCGCGGCCGTCGGCCAGCTCTTCGCGAGGCAGGCCGCCCTGATCCAGCGCTTCATCCGGGCATTCCGCGAGGCGTTCATAGAAGCGTACGCCCTGTCGCTTGCGCTGCTCCGCTTCCTCCGGCCGGCCCGCGGCCTGCCGCACCCAGCGGAACAGCGCATCTTCTGCTTCGGCATAGCGGCCTTCCCGTTCGAGCCAAGCCCACAGACGTTCAAGCAGCTCGTCCGGCATCCGGTAGCTCTTCAGCTCCCGCAACAAGCCTTCCGTCGTCTCCATAACGGGAAGCAGCCGCCGATCGCTGCCGTGGAGCATCGCTTCGAGCAGAAGTTGCAGGCTTTTGAAGGAACGCCGCACATACTGGTCCTCGATGAAGACATCATCGGGTCCCGAACGGGCGGCGTCACTGACCGGCATCTCATGACGTTCCGCGAGCTCCTTCTCCCGCTCCAGCTTCGCCCGTTCATGGAGCAGGATCGCGAAAGCTTGAAGCTCATCGGCATGCAGCCGTCCCTTGGTCCGGAACAAGTGAATCAGATCCTCTCCGGTCAACCGATCGGACAGCCCGCCGTTGATGCGGAACCGCTCCCGCATCAGTTCGTCCCATTCGAACAGCAGCTCCGTCCGTTTTTTCTGCTGCCGCAGATTCATCGCTTTGCCGATCAGGTCGGTCATTTCCTGCACCAGCCGCAGCAAATAATCTTTTCGATACATAAATCCACCTCTTTGCCGAAGAAGATAAGGCCCTGCCCAACCTGTCGGATTTGCCCCGATACTATCCGTGCGCGGGAAGTGATCGATTTTTGCTAGCAGTCTAGGCTGTCCAAAAATTACATCCAGTATAACGCACAAAGAGCGCTGTCCACAAGGATGCAGCACTCCCGTTCTCACAAGGGCCTGTCTGTCATTGGGCCGCCTGTCATGCGTATGCTTTGTCCACGAAGGAACGAATCGCCGCCGCCAGCTTCTCCGGCGCCTCCATCATGCCCATATGGCCGACTCCTTCCAGGGTGACAGACTCGATATGGTCTCCCGCCGCGGTAAATACGTTCTCCGGCGCGACAATCCGATCCTTCTCCCCGGCCACGAGCAGCACCGGAAGCGCGGCCGCCTGCAGAACCGCCGTGCGGTCGGGCCGTTCCCGCATCGCGAGCACCGCGCCGATCGCGCCTTGAGGCGGCGTGGCGTAGCCAATCTCCTTCGCCTTGTCCATAGCTTCCGCAGGGCCGGTGTCCTCGGCGAACAGCTTCGGCACGAGATCGTCCACGACCGGAACGATGCCATGCCGCCCGAGCGCTTCTACGGTGGCAAGCCGCTTCTCCTTGCCCTCGTCCGTGTCCGGCTTCCCGGTCGAGTGGATCAGCCCGAATCCCTTCAAGCGGCAGGCATGCCGCTGCGCGAACGACAGCGTAATATACCCTCCCAACGAATGGCCCAGGAGCACGAATTGCTCCAGGCCGAGCGCATCGGCCAAGTGCAGCACATCGTCCGCCATCTGTTCGATCGTGTAGGGACCGACAGGCGCATCCGATTTGCCGTGGCCTCTCAGGTCCGGGGTAATGACACGGCAGCTTCCCGCCAGCAGCGGCGCCAGATCCGCCCAGTACCGGGAGCTGCCGCAGAACCCGTGCAGCAGCACAACGGCCGGTCCCTGCCCCTGCTCCTCCATATGCATGCTGAATTGTGGATGAACCGCGATCCTTGGCATAGCTATCTCCTCTTTTCTGTATGCGCCGCGCATCGTATGCACGCCGTTGTATATTATGAATGCTTGTCACAAAGTGCAAAAAAAATTCAAAATTTCCTACAGATGGATTCTATGAAACGACTTTTCTACATAGATATAGAATAATATTACACGAAATGAATACCGCTGAATCAGCACCTTCTATGGCGCAGTGTCTGCACCAGTATTTGTTGTCCGGCCGCGAGAGGAGGTGATCATCATGGAAGGGTTCGAAATGTTCTTCGCCACGAGTGCGTTTGTGCTTGGCCTGGTTCAGCTCATCATTAAGCTGACGGACCGGCAGGATAAAAAATGATCCGTTCATGCCAGAAACGGATCACACATAGGGGTTCACGCGATCAGTGCCAAAGAGTCGGATGTCGGGTCCGGCTCTTTTATCTGTATCCGAACCTGTCGAATGGGATGCCTCTTCAGGCCCACGACATCATTCATATGGGAAAAAGACCTTTTTTATTCCTCACGATATCCTGGGAAAGATTGTAAAATGGCATCCGCCAATTCATGCGCCATCTTCATCACGAAGCGGAGAGATGTTGTCTGCAGGGTCCAATACGGCTTCGGCCCGTTCGTATTGACAACCGCGGCGATGCTGTATCGGCCTACGGCGGGGAGCGCCATCCCAACCGACTCCGCGGGAAGCAGCGGCTGATTGCCGACCAGATAATAGCCTACCGTCGAAGGATGGCCAAGGCAGGCGTCGATCGCAATGGTGATCAGATTCTCCGGCAATCCGGCGAGCCTCGCCTCCAGATTGGACGAATCGCAAGGCTCGTCCAGGCAGCCGATCACATTCGTCCATCCGTTCTCCCGCAGCCTGGTTCCCACCAGCGGGCCAAGCGCGTCCCCCGTGGAACGGTCGGTCCCGATACAGATGAACATGATCGGCTCGGACGGATGCGCGGCGGATACCGCTTGCAAAAAACCGGATAGCTGGGCGCCCGCCATCTTCTGCCGCCGCTCCGCGGGCCGGGGATCCAGGGGCGTAAAGAAATTGAGCTGCATCGGTTGCGTACTCCTTTTCATTTCATGATGCCTTATTGTACTTCACATTTCGAGCCGTGCCAAGCCTGTCCCGCCGCCAAGCCGGCGCGGGGCGCATCCCGGGAGTTCGTTCAGTTTGGGCCGCATTCGTGATACAATACGAGCAGGTTGCTCACAACCGTTCGAGGAGGAATAGCATGATTACCAATGAAAAAACGCAGCAGAACGTGGAATTGATGATCGAGGCGATCAAGGGGCGCCTGAAGATGGCGACGGCCGCCGCCATGCAGCCCTCCGCCTTCTCCGTGGAGCAGTACGACGATATTAAGGAAGTATACGATATCGTCATGAGCAAGTCATCGTACAGCATCAGCGAAATGGAGGCGCTTGTCTCCGAACTCGGCCGTCTGCGCCGGAACTGAGTTCCGGCCCTTGACCGGGCCGGCGAGCCGGCAGCCGGTCAAGGGCGGAATAAAGTGTCTAGACCGTGCGAAGCAGCGCGGCGAGACTCGACAGCCGCTCGGGATCGATCGGCGACAGCGCCCGCGTTCCCTGCCTTACATTCGATCCGAAATGAACATGGCGGACGCCCGTCTCCTGTATGAATCCGCCGACCGACTCCACCGTAAGCCCGCTGCCGGCCAATATCGCCAGCGACGAGCCTTCCGTTCGCCGGACCATCTCGGCGATCACCCCGGCCGCCTGCAGGGCGCTCGGCTGTCCGCCAGAGGTCAACACACTCGTAATCTGAGGATACCCGAGCAGCACGTCCAGCGCTTCATAGATATCCCTTGTCTCGTCCACGGCCCGATGGAAAGTCATCGGCAGGCCGTCGGCGGCCTCCAGCACCCGCTCCAGGGCCTCCTTGTCTATCGTTCCTTCCGGCGTCAACGCCCCAAATACGATCGCGTTCGCTCCGGCAGAGCGGATAAGCCGGACATCGGCCACAATCGTCCGCATGTCATCCGCATTATAAATAAAAGAACGGCTGTGCGGCCGAATCATGACGTTAACCGGAATATCGACCGCCTCCACTGCCTCGTGAACCAAGCCAAGGCTTGGCGTCAGCCCGCCTTCACTAATGGCGGTAATCAACTCGATCCGATCCGCCCCGTTCCGGGCTGCCGTCACGACCTCTTCCCGTGTCGTCCCTATCACTTCCAGCAGCACTTGCTTCATCTCCATCACCCTGCCTCTCTCCATGTTGCGTCCTCGTCTTCGGCGCGGCCCTCTACGTTCCCGGCTTCAGCGTGAAGACGGCCCGTTGTTCCCCGACCTGACGGCCGTTGTCATTGAGAATCGCCGCCGGTATCCGGGTGCGAAGGCGCTCGACCGTCTCCTGGCGCTCGTACCCGATCTGCTCCAGAATGGAGGCGGTCACCAAGGCCCACTCTTCATCCGAGCCGTCCGCGATCTTGAAGGCGAAGCCGAGCCGCTCCTTGGTCAGCGCGAAGGCGAAGATGCCTTTGAACCCGCCCTTGGCGATGATGTTGTCATCCTCCATCAGCAGCGTATCGACCCGATCCGTGCCCCCGACCAGGAACGGATAGCGCTGCATCGCGCGTCGAACGCGCGCCGCGGCTTCCCTCGTGGCGGCGTCCCCGATCAGGTCGGGACAGGCCAGCTTAAGGTAGGCGGTCGCCAAGCCGGTCAGCGGAATGCCGTATACCGGAAATCCGCACCCGTCCGTCCCTTGAATCATCGCCGCCTCCGGCACTTCCGACATGTAGCTGATCATGTCTCTCATCTGGCGCTGGGCCGGATGCGCCGGATCGGCATACGACCCCATATCCATGCCGGCCATCTTGCTCCAGGCGAGCACGCCGAAATGCTTGCCGGCGCAGTTGTGGTACATGCGCCGCCGGTCTCCGCCCTGGCGAAGCAGCGCTTCCCTCGACTCCTCATGAAGCGGCAGGGAAGGGCTGCAGATCAAGGCCTCGTCGTGAAGCCCGCAATGCTCCATCACATGCTCCAACGTATCGATATGCGCCGCTTCTCCCCGGTGCGAGGCGGTCATCAGGGCCAGATCCCGGTCCTCGAGCCGGAAATGCTCGAGCATGCCGCTTCGCACGACCGGAATCGCCTGCAGCGGCTTGGCCGCCGAACGCAGAAACATCGGACGGTCCGTATCTCCTGCAGCATAACGGATGCGGCCATGTTCGTCCACGCCGCAGATCGCTCCCCGGTGCTCGCATTCCAGCCACCCGTTGCGCGTTTCTTCGATCAGTCGTTCATTCATCTTCGGTCTTCCTTTCCTCGTAGCCACTTCCTAGATTATATCCCTTTCCGAAGCCGATGCCTATCGGTCTATTTGCATTCCATAGAAGCTTTGTGATATTCATATAATGGGGCTCTTTCCTGTATTCGGTCTATTTATATTCACAGAGCCTCAGGCGAGAGCATGTGCTCGCCCGCCTGTGTGCCGCGTTAGGAGAAATCATGACATCCATTAATCAACATTCAAGCAACAAATCAGCCGCCCCCTCCCCGCAAGAAACGGCGATGTTCACATTAAGCCTATTATGGGGCGGCCTAGCCGTTCTGATTCTGATCGTGCTGCTTTTTGTGCTGGTTCGGGGCGTCCTCGCGGACAGCTTTCAGCAATTTGACGCCGCCGTCACCGAGACGGTGAGGCTTGGGGCCTCGCCGGGACTGACCAAGGCTGTAGCTTTGTTCACCGATCTCGCTTCCAGCCATGGCATCATCCCCATCTCCCTGCTGTGCGCAGGCATTTGCGCCTGGGGGTTCAAGCGGCGTTGGGACGCGCTTGGCTTGCTGGCCGCGCTTGGCGGAAGCTATACGCTGAACCTGATCATCAAGAACCTGATCCAGCGTACCAGACCTTCCTGGGAGCACTGGGTGGTCGAATCCGGGTACAGCTTCCCGAGCGGGCACTCCATGGCTGCGATCGCGTTCTATGGCATGATCGGGTATCTTCTCTGGCTGCATCGCAAGGAACGCGGGCAGCCTGCCGCCTATATTCTCGTGCTGACCGGGCTGCTCGTCCTGGCTATCGGGTTGAGCCGGATCTATCTGGGCGTCCATTATGCTACGGATGTGATCGCCGGCTTCTGCGCAGGAGGCGTCTGGCTTACCACCTGCATTTACGCGCTGCAATGGATCCGCCGCAAGCGCCGTGCGTAATTGGGGGATCAAATTTCGGCACAGCCTGTTTCAAAAGCGGTAAATCGGTGTAATCGTATGGTAGATAGCAACGAATGACGTACAAGGAGATGATGATAGTGAGTGAAAATAATAACAATTCCAACGCATTTTTGAAAGGCGCCATCTTTGGCGGACTTCTCGGAGCGGCGGCGGCCCTGCTGCTGGCACCGAAGTCGGGCCGGGAACTCCGTTCCGATTTGTGCGACACGGCGCAGAAGGTAAGCGAGAAGACGAAGGATATCGCCTGCGATCTCGGCGCGAAGACCGCCGATGCCGTCAAGTCGGTCGGCAGCAAGGCCGAGGCGGTCGTCAACAGCATGAAGGATGCGTCCCAGCAGGTAGCGGCCGGCGTGAAGGACGCCGCTTCGGAAGCGAAGGCGCAGTTGAAGGAAGCTTCCGCCGATGTGGCCGATGAGGTGGCCAGTCAATTGAACTCCAACTGACGGGAGGAATGGGGATGACGCCGATACCTCCGGTCTCCGCTCAGGCCGAAGCCGTGCGCAAATTATTTTTGCGGCACGGCTTCACCGGCATTCAATGCTGCGAGCAGGAAGTGTTCGTGCTGGGGCTGGTCAATGTGGCGCTGGACACAGAGCGGGCAAGCCATATGTTCACCGTTCCGGCCATCAAGCTGGCGAACGGCGCGCTGCAGATCGAAGCCCGCTTGGCCGGCTTCGCGAGCAATGCGCCTGTGCCGGAAGCGATACAAGCCAGGGCGTGGACAATCCTGGCGAAGCTGTGCGCCCAGCTTGAGCGCAAGCTAAGCGTTCCTCGCCTGGAGCCTTCCGATTCCGATGCGGAATTGCTCCAAGCTGTCGCTCCGGGCGAAGCTGAGCCAAGACAGGCCCAAGCCATGACGGATTGAGTGTAATGGGCCGTTCGAGCATCGGGGCTGGCAACCGACGAAGCACGCCTCCAGGGCGTGCTTCCTTGCGTCTGCGCCATAACGCGCAAGACAGCAAAACATAGACGCAATGAAGATGCTTGCCCCCTCGGGTAAGCATCTTCATTGCGTCTATGCGTCATAACGGGAGGAGAGAATATGCCGGAGCTTGTCCGTGGCTCTGCGTTGAATCCGCGAGACGCTCATCTGGGATACCCCGAGCCGTTCGGCTGCCGCTCGCTGGGACAGCCCTTCCCCGAAGACCAGGGCAAGCACCTGCCGCTCTTCCGCTTTAAGCGCTGCCATCGCATCGCTCAGATCCATCCGGCGCTCGACGGCTTCGTAATCGTCGCTGTCCGAGCTGATCAGCTCCCCCAGCGTCGCGGCGCTCTCTTCCTGCGACAATGGCGTGTCCAGCGACACATAGTGATAGCATTCCCGGCCCGCCAATACCTCGACAGTCTCCTCCACGGATAATTCCAGCCGCTCCGCAATCTCCTCCACGTTCGGGGAACGTTCCAGCTGAACGGTCAATTCGTCGATCGTCTGCTGAACGAGAGCCCCCTTCTCCTTGATTCGGCGCGGCACTTGAATATACCACGACTTGTCCCGGAGGAAATTTTTCATATGGCCGATCATGCTCTTCATCGCATAAGCTTCGAAGGGCACGCCCAGGGATCTGTCAAATTGCTGCAACAGACGGATCAATGCCATATTGCCGACCTGCATCAGGTCTTCGTACAAATCGGGACGGTTGCGCGAAATTTTGCCGGCGGCCATCTTGACCATGGGCTCGTACTTTTGGATGAGGATGGTGGCGATATCGTTGTCCTGCGTCTCCTGATAAGCGCTGATGAGTTGAACCGCGTCTTCGGCTGTTCCATGCCGGGAGGCCGCGCTCATATCAGTTCCCCACTTTTCAAAAGTCGCTTGCGCATTTTGACAACGGTGCCTCGTCCCTCCATGCTCATCACTTCCACATCATCCATCAGCGCCTGCATCAGGTAGAACCCGAGCCCCCCGGCTTCTACCTCGTCCAGGCTCTTGTCATGCAACCCGCGCAACCCGATCGTCTTGCTGTCCGCATCGAAGCTGCCGCCCTCGTCCTTGACCATGATGCCAATCTCGTCAGGCCCCTCCTCGAAGATGATTTCGACCATCCCCTGCGCCGTTCGGTAAGCGTATAAGACCGCGTTGTTGCAGGCCTCGGAGATGGCGACCTTCATATCCTCGATCTCCTCGTAAGAGAAGCCGATGCGGCTTGCAATGCCGTACAGCGTCAGACGGGCCAGATCGACATAAGCCGCTTGCGCAGGCAGAATTAATTTGATTTGCTTCCGCTCTCTGTCATTTGCCATAAGTCATTCCCTTTCATATTCCAATAAATTTATGCATTCGGTGTCAGAAACTTGGAGATCCCCGTCATATCGAACAGCTTCTGAATCTGCTGGGGCACATGAACGATACGGAACTGCGCCTGCTGCTCCTTCCGAAGCTTCAGCACGGAGATGAGAATTCCGATTCCCGTGCTGTCGATATAGGTAAGCTTCTCCAAGTCCAGCGTCAAATCCAGCGCAGGGTCATTGACTATCGGCTCCAGCAGGCTGCGGAACTCCCCCGCGGCTGCCAGGTCAAGATCCCCTTGCAAGTACGCTGTCGCTTGTTGTCCAGCTTGCTGCGTCGTTACTTTGAATTTATTGCCGTTCATAGCTTCCTCTCCTAACTTACGACTTCTTGGTTCTAACCTAATCCCCTCACTGTAACGTAAATAACCGAAATGCGCGGGCGCGAAACATCGAAACGAATCCTATTGCTCCTCGCATATCCCCAGCCATGCATGGAATACGAACAATGCCCCTTCTTCCACCGGAACGGTGCGGATATCACCCTTCATCATGTGGACGAGCGATTTGCAGATCGCCAGTCCGAGGCCGCTCCCGCCATACTTGCGGTTCATCGAGGAATCCAGTTGGGAGAACGGCTGGAACAGCCCGTCCATTTTGTTTTCAGGAATGCCGACGCCTGAATCCTTCACTTCAAATTGAACTTTCACCCGCTCCCGGTCCTCCTCCCGCCGCCGCTCCGGCAGAAGGGAGATGCGGATCTCGACCTCGCCGCTGTCAGTGAATTTGACGGCGTTCCCGACCAGATTGACGAGAATCTGGCGCAGCCGGAACATGTCCCCGTAAAGACAATTCGGCACATCGGGAGCAATCGTGTACGTCAGCTTCAGATCGCGCTTGCTCGCTTCCGGCGTGAACAGCTCATACACTTCCGAGACGAGCGATGTGCAATCGAACGGGAATTCATCCAGCTCCAGCTTGCCCGACTCCATCTTCGTGAAGTCGAGGATGTTATTGATTGTCCGAATGAGCGCATCCGCGCTCTTCCGGATCATCTCGGCATAATTCCCCTGCTCGGGAGTGAGCTCGGTATCCATCAGCAGATCGACCATTCCGAGCACGCCGTTCATCGGAGTGCGGATCTCATGGCTCATCATAGCCAGGAACTGAGTTCTGGCGAGTGCGGCGCGTTCGGCGGCTTCCTTGGCCGCAGCCAGCTCGCGGTTCATCCGCTCCAGTTCCTGCGTCTTCTGGTGAAGGAGCATCTTCTGCGCTTGGAGCCGCTTCTGAGCCAAGAACATGCCGACGAAGCTGTGAATTTTGGACTTGAGAATATGGGGGACGAACGGCTTGATCATGTAATCGACCCCGCCGGCCGAGTAACCGGCGAAGAGATGCTCGGTCTCTTTGTAATTGGCGGATACGAAAATGATCGGGATGTTTTTCGTCTTTTCCCGCGCTTTAATCCACTTGGCAGTCTCGATGCCGTCCATGCCGGGCATTTGAACATCGAGGACGATGACCGCGAATTCGCTCTTCATCAGATGGCGCAGAGCTTCCTCGCCGGACGTCGCCTTGACGAGCCGGTAGCTCTCTTCGGACAAGACCGCCTCCAGCGCCAGCAAATTTTCAGGCCTGTCATCGACCAGCAGTATATTTATCGGTTCCAAGGCAGTCATCCGTATACCTCCTACCGTATTTTGCGATAAATCTTCTCGTTCCGATCCATCTCCTCATAGCGCGCTTCATGCACCGTAAAATGCAGCGATTCCTTGGCTCCGACAATGAGCACGCCAAGCGGTGCGAGACTCTCATAGAACAGCTCATGCACCCGGTTGCGCAGCGGTTCGTTGAAATAAATCATGACATTGCGGCAAAGAATGACATTGAACTCGTTGAAGGAACGGTCCGTCGCCAGATTATGCTCGGCAAAAATAATGTTTCTGCGCAAATAGGGATGAATAACGACGCCTTCTCCGGAGGCCGAGTAATATTCGGAGAAGGAACGGGTGCCGCCCGCTTCCATATAGTTTTTGGTGTACAATTTCATTTTGTCCAAGGGGCAGATGCCTTCCTTGGCTATGCGCAGCGATCGCGAATTCATATCGGTCGCATACAGTCTGGTCTTCTCGTACAGTCCTTCCTCGTGAAGAAGGATAGCCATCGAGTAGACCTCCTCCCCCGTAGAGCAGCCGGCATGCCAGATCCGGATGTACGGATAGGTTCGAAGCAGAGGGACGACAGTGCGGCGGAATGCGCTGAACATCTGGGGATCGCGGAACATCTCCGTCACCGGAATGGACAGGCTGTGCACGAGCCGCTGCAGGCTGTCCCGGTTATGAAGCACCCGGCTTTGCAATTCCGAGATCGTCTCGACCTGCTCGGCAAAGACTTGATGCCGGATCCGCCGCTGGAGAGAAGGAAAGGCATAGTCCCGAAAATCGTAACCATAGACCCGATAAATCCCCTCCAAGAGCAGCTCGATTTCCGCCCTCTCCCGATCCGAATCCTGAGGGCGCCGCTCCTCGCCGTTCCCTTCGTTATCTCTCCCTGTCATCTCCATCCCCCGCTCCTTCATGTCTGTGTCATCTTGAACAGAAAAGTCCATCTATTTATACAGCCAGACCCGCATCAGCGACAGCAGCTGATCCGTCTGGAACGGCTTGCTAACATAGTCGGAAGCCCCGGCTTCGATGCATTTGTTCCGGTCTTCCTTCATCGCCTTCGCGGTGAGGGCAATGATCGGGAGCTTCTCGAACGCAGGCATCTCCCGAATAAGGCGCATCGCCTCATAGCCGTCCATTTCCGGCATCATCATGTCCATCAGCACCAGGTCGAAATGCTCGGGATCCGCAGTCAACGCCTCGATGGCTTCTTGGCCATTCTCCGCGTAGATGATGTCCATATCGTACTGCTCCAGCACGCTGGACAGGGCGAACACGTTGCGCACATCGTCATCGACGAGCAGGATGCGCTTGCCTGCCAGCAACTGATCATTCGATGCCTGACCGCTCGCGCGCGCGCCCGCGTCCTCTTCCCCGGACCGGTTCAGCAGCATCATCGTCTCCTGAAGCAGCCGCTCCGGCGATTTCACGTCTTTGATAATGATGCTCCGGGCACGCTTCTTCAGCTCCAGTTCCTCCTTCTTGTCCAGCAGCTTGCCCGTATATACAATGACTGGAACCTTGCTCGACTCCTCGCGAACGCCCATGCGGTCGAGCAGCTCGAAGCCGTCCATGTCAGGCAGCAGCAGATCCAGCACCAGACCGTCGTACTTCGCGTCCGCCAGCGACTTCAGCGCCTCCGTGCCGGTCGAGACGGCATGCACTTCGACATCGGCGCCCTCGATGAGCGCGATCAGCGACTGCCGCTGCGGGCCGTCGTCTTCTACAATGAGCAGCTTCTTCCGTTCCGGCGGCCATACCCGATCCCGCTGCTCCCCGGCCGCGGCGGCCTCATGCCTCACCGCATTGTCCCACTCCCGGTGCGACGTCTTCCACGTGCGATCGGACGAAGCCGCCGGCTCTTTGTCCCGCGGCTCCTCTTCCGGCTGCGCTTCGGATGATCCTGCCGCTGGAGATGTTCCTGCCGGTGCCGATAATTCCTCCGCCGCTGACGCCATCGCCTTCTCGTTCCAATGCTCGATGAGGCGGACGTTGTCCTCCGCCGCTTCCGGCTGTCTGGTCGCCCGGATCGGCAAATAAAAGGTAAAGGTGCTGCCCTCATTCTCTTTGCTATCCACCGTAAGGGCTCCGCCGAGCAGGCGAGCCAGCTCCCGGCTGATGGACAGCCCCAGCCCGGCTCCGCCGTACTTGCGGCTGGTCGTGCCGTCCAGTTGCTGGAACGCTTCGAAGATCAGATCCTGCTTCTCCTCCGGAATTCCGATTCCGGTATCCGCGACCCGCATCGCGAAGAAAGGCATCCCCTCCTTGCGAATATGGGCCGGTATCTCCTCCGCCGCCGCCATGCCGATATGGAAGGCGACGCTTCCGCGGTTCGTGAATTTGACCGCATTGGACATGAGGTTGCGGATAATCTGCATAACCCGGTGCCCGTCGGTTACCAGACTGTCCGGCACGTCCTCATCCATATGAACCTCAAGCCGGAGGCCTTTTTGCGAAGCGATCTCGGAGAAGCTGTCGCGGATATAAGCGGTTAGCTCCGACAAATGCACCTTTTCAAAGTTCAACTGCATTTTGCCTGCGTCGACTTTGGACAGGTCCAAGATCTCGTCAATCATTTTCAACAGGTCCGATCCGGACATATGAATCGTACGTGCATACTCCATCTGCTTCTCCTCCAGATTGCCCTCCTTGTTCTCGGAGAGCAGCTGGGACAGAACGAGGAGGCTGTTGAGCGGCGTCCGCAATTCATGCGACATGTTCGCCAGGAATTCCGATTTGTACTTGGAAGCGAGCGCAAGCTGAAGCGCCTGGCGCTCCAGCTCCTTGCGGGCGCTCTCCAGTTCCTCGTTCTTCTCCTGGGTGGCCAGCATCTGCTCTTCCAGCGCGCGCGTCTTCGCGATCAGCTCCGTATTGTAATGCTCAAGCTCCTCCTGCTGGCGCTGCAGCATCTCCTCCGAGCGCTTCAGCGCCTCGGTCTGGGCTTCCAGATGCTCGTTCGAGCGCCGCATCTCCTCTTGCTGCGTCATCAGTTCCTCAGATTGGCACTGCAGCTCCTCCGTCAGCGCCTGCGATTCGCGCAGCAATTCCTCCACTCTGAGCCGTCCGGAAATCGTGTGAATGATGACCCCGAGCTTGTCAGCCAACTGATCGAGAAGCTGCTGCTCCTTCCTCGCCAGCGGCGACAAGGAAGCCAGCTCCAGCACGGCGATAACCGTAGATTCGAAGATGATGGGATAGACAATGAGCTCCACCGGATCCGTATCGCATATCCCGCTCTGGATGCGCAGCGAACTGTTTTTCAAATCATGAATATAGATCGGCTTCTCGTCCTGCGCGCACTGTCCGACCAAGCCTTCGCCGACGCGGAAGCCCGTCACGGCCTGAAGGCTGCCGGCGGCCGCATAAGCGCCGCACAGATGAAGCCAATCCGGGTTCTTCAGGTCATCCCGGATATAGAGCGCCCCGTACTGCGCCCCGAGCGTCGGGACGAACTCGCTCACGAACGTCTCCCCGACCTGGTTCAAGGTCGTCGCGCCGTTCAACAGCTCCGTCACGCGGGCGATGTTGGCGTCCATCCAGGCTTGCTCCTCCTGCGCCAGCCGGAACTGCTCCTCGCTCCGCTTCCGTCTCTCGATATCCTCGGCCATCTGCTTGAAGACATGGATGACTTCCCCGATCTCGTCATTCGTATCCGGTTCCAGCTTCTGAATGACGCGCATCCGTCCGCGGGCCAGACTCCGAATCATGACCGACATCGTATTCAGATTGCGCGTGACGCTGGGCATGACCCACAGCATGACCGCTACGGTCACGATAATGCCGAGCAGCATAATGACCGCCGTCCAGGTAAGGGCGGCTTCATACGTATCGGTCGCGGCCGTCACCTGATCTTCCATCATCGCTTCATGGTAGCGGGCCAGATCGCCCAGGCTGTCCAGCAAATCGTTCTGATAATCAAGCCCGTATTCATTGCGGAGCTGGTTCGCTTGCTCATACTCATTCTTCATGCTCAGCCGAATCGCATCGGTCACGAATTGGTCGTAGCGGCCCCAATCGTCAAGCGCCGCCTCGACCAGCTGCTTCTCCTCGGCCTTGGCCGCTTTGCGGGTCAGCTCTTCCAGGGAACGGTTGACCCGCTCCTTGAAGCCGTCGACCTTATCCAGCACTTCTCTGCCGCTCTGATCGGCTTTGTCCGGATTGAGCAGCTCGGTTACCAGATCGCGAGCGATCGCATTGGCATCGTCCCGCGTCGTCAGCGCGAGTTCAACCTTCCGGAAGCTGTCCCGGTAGAAATGATCCAGATCCTGCTTCAGGCCCCCCATCCGGGCAAAGGAATACCAGCCCAGCGAGAGAATGATGATCATGAACATGACATAGCCGATGATGAGCTTCGTTCGCAGCTTCAACGCCTGCTCCCCCTCTGTCTAATGAATGTCGACCCATACGAGGCATTTATCGTCCTCGCTCTCTTCTCCCGGCGGATGAAGCAGCTCCTCCCAGGCTGCGCTTTTCAAGGAAGATTCCTGCTTCAACAGCGCTCCCATCCGCTCCATGGCGCTCTCCACGGTTGCGCCTGCCGTTTCCAGCAGCCCGTCGGTATACAGCGCGATTCGCGCCCGCGAGTCGAATCTCAGCGCATGGGTATCTACTTCCAGCTCGGCGAACATGCCGACAGGATAGCCTGTCGATTCCAGCGTCACCATCCGGCCGTCCTCCATCATGACGATCCCCGGCGGGTGGCCCGCATTGGCATATTGAATCGTGCGCTCATTCGTATCCACGACGACATAGAGCGCCGTCATATAATACAGCATCAAATTCCCGTTCATATGAAGCTGGTGGAACTTCGTGTTCAACCGCTTCAGCACCATGTCCGGCTGCTCGGTCTGCACCACCGCGTCCCTCAGGACCGAGGCGATGAACATGCACAGCAGCGCGGAGGAGACCCCATGCCCCATCATGTCGATAATCATGATGCCGTACCGGCCTTCCCCCAGCTTGAACCAGGCATACAGATCTCCAGCCAGCTCCTCGGACGGCTGATAGAGGGCGTCTATCGTAATCCGCTCGTCGGAGAGCGGCTCCGTGAGCACCGACGTCTGCACCCGGGCGGCGAGCCTCAGCTCCTCCCGGATATGGCGGTCGCGTTCCTTATGCCAGTCCTTCTCCTGCTTCAAGCGAAGGGCCAGCCGGATGCGGGCGAGCAACTCGATGCGGTTAATCGGCTTCGTCACATAGTCCGCCGCTCCCGCGTCCAGCGCTTCGGCCAGCATATGCGAATCGCCGATCGCCGTCACGATAATGATCGGAATATCCCGCAGCTCCGAATACTGCTGAATGGTCCGGCACGCCTCTAGCCCGTCAATCTCGGGCATCATCATATCCAGCAAAATAAGATCAATGTCCGGCACATAGAGCGGACCTACCGGTCCTTCCAGGCCCAGCACTTCGTACATTTCCCGCGCCGATGAGGCGGACTGCACCCCCGTATAGCCCGCCTTGCGAAGGATCTCCCGAATCAGCATGACATTGGTCGGATTATCGTCGACAACAAGTACGTTCAACATCCTTCTCCTCCCCTCAATCGACAGCATTCCACTGCCCGAACACTTACAATCTCTACCTCCAATATAACGGAAACGCGGCCGCTTTCGCACCCCTTTTTCTGGCATAGGATCCAATGGCATTCCCGTTCAGATCGGAAAAGCCGGCTAACGTAACCGTTAGTCCGGCTGGATAACTAGCTTCGTTGTCTCCATAGCTGCCATGCGCGTATTCCTAGATCGACCCAGGACTTCCAATCGTCCCCGCCCTGCTTCGCCCGCGCTCCCGGTTGCGGGTCGGCGGCCGGGACCGGCATCGCGGAACGGGCGCTTGCTCCGAGCGCTCCGTCCTGCCGCGGCGCAGCAGCCTCTCCGCCCGGATAGGTGCCCGCCGCGTTCTCCGGCCGGCCTGCCGAGGCTGGCTCGTCCCGGCGCTTCTTCTCGAACCGGCTGGCCGCTCTGCGGACGCCGCTGACCAGGCCGACCGATATCTGCTTCGCGGCCAGCGTCAATTCATTCAAGGCTTCTCCGGCATTCTGGACCGAATCGGCCACAGGCTCGATCTTCTTCAATTGTCCCTGCAACTCCTCGGTCATGTGATTGGCATTCCGCGCGATCGCCTGCAGATCCCCGCTCAGCATCTGCACGGTCTGCTGCACATCCTCCAGCGTCCTGGCCGCCTTGTCCAACGACTGCTTGGCCGACCGCAGCGTCTGAATCAGGAAGACGACAAGCACTGCAAAGGCCAGCGCCGCAATCAACGCGCTGATTTCAACTAGCATAACATCTCCGCCTTTCTCTCTCTCTGTTCTAAATGTGAACCCAAGCATCTATTTGCAAAACGGATGTGCATGTTGCCCATGAAATCATCCATTTAGTACCCGTCTTGTCCGCTTGTGAAACAGTTATCTCGCTGGTGTTTCATTCCGGCTGGAGGCCGGTTATTCATCCTTAGCTTCACAATGGGTCCATCGGCCGGTGAGCATCCATGCAAGCATTAGCCCATTAATCTGCCAAAGGAGTGGAAACCGATGCTAAGATGGTCCGTCATCTTTTTGATTATCGCGATCGTAGCCGGGATATTCGGGTTTTTCGGCATTGTGGATGCCGCGGCGTCCATTGCCAAGTTCCTGTTCTTCCTGTTCCTGATTCTGTTCGTCATCTCCCTGTTCACGGGACGAAGAACGCCATAGCGATGCGGCGCGCAGCCGCGTCGGTTCCCCAACTAATAAAGGACGCCTTCCGACGAAGAAGGCGTCCTTTGTATTGTATCGCATTTGCGGGCAAAAAAGTGTGAAAGCTTGTTCATATTTTCCATGCGGCACACCGGCTATATGTCCTCGCGATGCGCCTGGCGCTCCGCATAGAACCGCTTGCGGTTCCATTGGCCGAGCCAGCGGGAGGACAGAACCCCGGCCGTCATCGAGCCGTTCACGTTCAAGGCCGTCCGCCCCATGTCAATCAGCGGCTCGACGGTAATCAGCAGCCCCGCCAGCGCCACCGGCAAGTTCATCGAAGACAACACGATCAGCGCGGCGAAGGTCGCTCCTCCCCCGACCCCGGCGACGCCGAACGAGCTGATGGCCACGACCGCAACCAATTGGAGCAGAAAACCGAGGCTGTAAGGATCGATACCCGCGCTCGGGGCGATCATCACGGCCAGCATCGCCGGATAGATGCCGGCGCAGCCATTCTGCCCCATCGAGGCGCCGAACGAGGCGCTGAAATTGGCGAAGCTCTCCGGCACGCCGAGCCGGTTGACCTGCATCTCCACGTTGATCGGAATCGATCCTGCACTCGTGCGGGAGGTGAACGCGAAGACGAGCGCCGGCAGCGCGCCGGTCACGTACCGAATCGGCGAGATGCCGGACAGCGCCAAGAATAGCAGATGCAGACAGAACATAATCCCGATCGCCACATACGAAGCGATGACGAATTTCCCGAGCTTCCATATCTCCGCCGGCGTTGTCGTGGCGACCACGACGGCCATCAGCGCCAGCACGCCATACGGAGTCAGCCTCAGCACCAGCGTGACCATCCGCATGACGACGGCGTGCAGCGCGTCGATAATGGACATGAAGGCGGCCCCCGCTTCCGGCTTCTTCCGCATTACGCCAAGCGCGGCCACCCCGGCAAAAGCCGCGAAAATGACGACGGCGATCGTCGAGGTCCGCCGCTGCCCCGTCATGTCGAGGAACGGGTTGGCCGGAATGAATTCAATAATTTGCTGCGGCAGCGTCATCTCGCTGACTTCGCCCAGCTTGCTGTCCAAATAATTGCCGCGCTCAATCTCCTGCTTGCCCGCCTCGATCTCGAACGAGGACAACTGAAAGACGAGGGCCGTGACGATTCCGGCCACGGCGGCCACGGCGGTCGTGCCTATCAGGATGCCGATGATGGAAGCGCTCATCTTGCCTACCCCCGCCTTGGCCTTCACATGAATGATAGCGGAGATGATGGATACGATAATGAGCGGCATGACGACCATTTGCAGCAGCCGGACATAGCCGACGCCGACAATCTCGAACCAGTCGGCCGCCCGCTCCACCACGGCGCTGTCCGGGCCATGAAGCCACTGCAGCGCCGCCCCGTAGACCACGCCGAGACCAAGACCCGCGAATACCCGCTTCGTAAAAGAAACATGCTTGCGCTGCATGCGGTACAGCAGCGCTACCAGGCCGAGCATAATGAGGGCGTGAACCGCTGCCCACCATCCGACTGTCATCTCTAATCACTCCTTCGTCCGCCGACGATTCAAATCGCTGGAGCAGCCGCTTGCCGTTCCCCTGCGTTTTTATTACTGCCCAATTCGGGAACAGTTATCCAGCGCAGGCAACCCGATGCATCCGATGAAGGGGCTTCAATGAAGGGGCGCGGGCGTTTTTATCTGGCCAAGGACAGCCCCAGCTTCATCACCCACCCGTCGGCATGAAAATCGAACTTTTTGACCTTCACCCAATCCGGCAGCTCCGCCGCGATCGGGAACTCCATCGGCTTCAGGTTCAGCCAGGACTCCGGAATCTCCCAGCCCTTTATGCGCACCGACTGCGGAACCGCGCGCACGCTCTGCCGCTCCGGGTTCCATTCCATCTCATAGAGAATGTTCGCCTCGGCCCGGATGCCCGGGAACGGCTCCATCTGCACCTGCGCCTCCAGGCCGCCCGGTTGAAGATGAATCCGCATGCCGTCCAGCTTCCACAATTTCATGTACGATCGGTACGGCTCCGTTTTCTGCATCCCTTGCACCGCCAGCGCATTGATCTCGTCCTCGTTCAACTGCAGGGACAAGGAACGGTTCTTCACCATCTGCTCCAGCTTGCCGAGGATCGAGACCTCGACGTGGCCCGGCCACCCTATCTTGTCAGCCGGCCTAATATAGAATATGACAGCAACGCTTGCGATAATCACGAATAAGATCAGGAAGGCAATCGTTCTCCCCAGCCATTTCCATCCTTTTTTCATGCAATCTCCTCCCTCTCCTTTCTATTTAACCAGCGGGAAGGCTCTGTTTCAAATCGAATTGCCCACGGTTACATAGTGTACAAGCAAGTATGAGATATACGGCGTCACGTATATCTCATCGCTGTAAACCATACCATTGTATAACCATGAGAGAGGAGAATTCAATGATGAAGAAATTATCGGCAGTCTTGGCATTGACCGCAGCCCTGAGCGCTTTCCCGGCTGCGGCGGCATGGGCCGCGGATTCTGAGGGACACGCGGTTCCCGGCGAGGTCGGGAAGCCGACGAACCAGATCGATCTCGATGAGTCCGTCCCGTTCTATACGTTTCCGGGCGGGAAGAAGATGGGGGCTTTGGGGCCCCAGGTCGTTAATATTGAAGAATCGGTCGTGGATCAGGACAACCGGACATGGCACAGAGCACTGACCTGGATCGGATACGGCTACTTCAAGGATCCGAACGCTTCCTACAAGACGATCGGCCTGCCTGACAAAACGGTCTTCTACGATAAAGTCAACGGCAAGCGGCTTGGAGTGCTCAGCCGCCAGACCGTGAACGTAATCAATGAACAGGTCGACGACTCCGGGTTCGTCTGGTATCAGCTTCATACGTACAAGGGCAAGGCCTGGGTCATATCCCCAACCGAGGAGAAGCAGAAGGCGAAGCTGACGAAGACGACGGCGCTGTATGACCAAGTCAATGGCCGCAAGGCAGGCGCCCTCTCCCCGCAGACGGTGAACGTGTCGGAGGTCCGGTACGACGGGAATAACCAGCGGTGGGCCAAGGTGTTCACCTGGAAAGGCGACTTGTGGATGAAGTGGTAACATACATAGGAGGCGATGCCGTCAGGGCATCGCCTCTTGTCGTTGAAAGCGGGCAGTCTACGGCAGCAGCGGCCCGCAGCATTGCTTGAATTTGCGCCCGCTGCCGCATACGCAAGGTTGGTTGCGGGCGGGAAGCGGACGGCCGCTCCCCCGGAGCCGCAGCAGCTCCTGCAAGCGGATCTTCCGGCCCAGCGTGGCAATGCGCTCGCCCGCATGGGCATACAGCATCCGGTAGCTCTCGCAGAAATAGTCGGTATGGCCTTCCCATAATCCGTCCCGGCCGATCCGGTTGCGGGGACATCCGCCATGACAGTAGCGCCAATATTCGCATGCGCGGCAAGCATCCGGCACCTCCTGCTTCATCTGATGGAATTGCTGCCAGCTCGGATGGCGGGACAAGGAGGCCAGCCGGCCGGTGCCGACATTGCCCAGCCGGTAGCGTTCGTGCAGGAAGAAGTCGCACGGATAGGCGTCCCCGTTCGGCTCCAATACGAGCGCCGAGGGACAGGATTCGCGATGAGTGCACATTTCCGGCTCCAGACCCAGTTCGGCCTGAAGGACATTGTCGAACATCCGGACGGAGAAGAGCGGCTCGCCGCCGTTGTACCATTTATCGAAAGCTTCGCATAGAAATTGTCCGTACTGCTCCGGCGTGATCGCATAGATCCCGGGCGCGTCGGCATTCTGAGAGCGGAAATCCATGCACGGTATGAACTGGACATGCGTAAACCGCTCCCCCGCAAAGTAATCCATCAGCGCGGCCGCCTCGCCCACATTATCCTCGTGAATGACGGTCAGAATATTATAATCCACGCCTGCCTGGCGCAAATATTCGATTCCGCGCATGACCGCTTGATAGGAGCCGGCTCCCGATCCGGTGACGCGGTGCTTGTCGTGAATCGGCTGCGGTCCGTCCAGACTTACCCCGATCAAGAAGGCGTATTGCTTGAAAAAGGCCGCCCATTCCGCATCGATCAGGGTGCCGTTCGTCTGCAGCGCATTGCTGATCACGGTGCGCGGCGGCGCATAGGCCGCCTGCAGCCGGACGACCTGCTCGAAGAAGGACTTGCCCGCGAGCAGCGGTTCCCCCCCTTGCCAGGCAAAAGAAGCGACCCCCTGCGATTGCTCCATCCATTGGCGGATGAACGTATCCAGCACCTCGTCGTCAATCCGCTGAATCGCATGGCCGGGCCGACCCTGGCAGGAACTGTAGTAACAGTAATCGCATGCGAGATTGCAATCCTCGGATACGGTCTTCCACATGACTCCAGTGAATGGCTGGCGGGCGATGTCTCTCACGTCAACGTTCATATCCCGTGCCCCCTTACTCTATAGATGCGGCCTGCGTCACCGGCTGTCGCATCTACAATATCCTTATTTTTGAACGATTCGCTAGGAACAAGGTCATATGCCGGCGGGTGCATACGCCCCGGATCGCCATCTCGCCCGTGCTCCATCAATGCAATTCGGGGGATCGGTCAAAAATTCTGCGAATCTGAGCTATCACCCAGACGGCCGATACGATAATCATCATGTCGAAGCTGACGTTGAACAGGAACAAATGCTTGCCCAGATCCGCCTCGCCATCCCCCACCAGCGGCACCGCCACCGCGATCATGGCTACGAAGCCGATGGCCAGCGCCGCATCGACCACCTGCTTCCCGTAGCGTCTGCGGGTATATTCCCTGAGCCCAACACCTATATATAGAAGGAAAAAAACGAGATAAAAAGCAAAGCGCTGCGGGATCAGGTCCTTCTTCGTCTCGCTCCAGACGCTGTATGTATACGACAGGGCGCCCCGAGGCTTGCCGGCCTCTTGCTCATAGTTGCCCAGATAGTACGGCCGAATCATCGCCGCTTGGGACGAGGCGGCCTCCAGCTTATCGATCATCCGCCCGGGATGGCGCATATAGTATGCGGCCACATCGACATGCCCGAGCCGGGAGTAGACATGCTCCGTTAATTCCGGATCGTCCTGCCGGATCGGCACGTCCTTCTGGAAATAATTCGTCCCGGCAAGCGGGGCGAACTTCTCCGGGATGCCCAACTCTGCCAGATCTCTCTCCACATGAGGCGAGTCCTTCAATATTCCGTAAAATATCGTCTGGTACAGGTTAATCTGCTTCAGCTCCTGCGGGGCATAGGCATACATCAATACGGAGATCGCCAGTATCGAGGCCGAGCCGGCAATGACCGTGCTCCTCCAGCTCCGCTCCGGGCGATTCCGGTATATCCGGCAAGCGAAAAGGATGAAGACGAGGCCGATCGGCGCGTTCTGCAGCTTGGATGCGGATAGAATCAGGACAGAGATGAAGAACAGAACGAGCCAGCCGATGGAAGGCTTGCGCCGCGATGCCAGCACGAAGGACGTTCCGGATGCGAGAAGCAGGAAGATGAGGGAGACCGGCTCGCCGAAAAAAGACTGAAAATACGCCACATAGCCAATATCGAAGAAAATAAACAGCAGGCAGAGGGCGACGGTCACCTGCAGCCAGCGCTGTCCGGAACAGGCGTGCCGGACAATAAGGAACAGCGCCGCCAGCAGCAGGACGGCGTAGATCGTCCCCATCGCCACCAGCGGGAACGAAGCGGAGCTCCATGCCCGCCCGAGCAGCCCGGCCAGGAAGACGAACAGCGCTTGGGATGACCAATAGTTCACGGAGAAGGGGCCGTAGTCATAGTGCGAGTGGCTGTATCCGAAATATTTTTGTTCATAGGTGAATTTGTCGCTCAGCGGGGCAATGCCGCCGCTGCCCACAATTCGTTCGAAATCGCCATTGTTCGCGACTCCGATGAACGGGGGAATGAACAGAATCACGATGAGAATAAGCGCGCCTATTCCCATGGCTCCCCACGTTACCCAGTCTTTCTGCTTCATGCATGAATCACTCTCCCGTGTGGATATCGCTATGCTTGCCTGCTATTTGACGCCGGCTTCGACAGGCGAGGCATCGTCGTCCTCCCCGCTGGATCGGGCGAACGTCACGCCCCGGTGAAGCCGGAACGAGGCGGCCGTGTAGACCGCCGCTTCCCCCAATACGGCTGCATACGGCTCCCAGGGCGAAGCCCAAGCGGGCAGCAGCAGGGCGGCCATTGCCGATATGGCAGGATGCAGCGCCTGGTACGCCAGCACATAGCAGAGCAGCGCGATGGCGAGGAACCGGAGCAGGCTTGCCAGCCATTGCCCGCGATAGCGGAACGTATAGCGGCGGTTCAGAATGTAGCTCACCCCTACGCCGACCGAGTTGCCCGCGAATGTCGCGTGAAGATGGCTCCAGCCGGCGTACAGCAGCACATACGCCGTCCCGAGCCCGACCAGCGTGTTCACGGCTCCGACGGCGGCATAGCGGCCGAACTGGCGGGCGCCGCCCCGAACGGCCAGCTTCGCGCCATTCACTCCGCCCACCCCGTTCCATAGGCCCGAACCGGCTGCTCGATCCCCGGCTTGTCCGCCAGCACCTGCTCAATGATGTAAGGCGGGCGCCGCTTGACCTCGGCATAGATTTTGCCGATATATTCCCCGACCACCCCCAGGCCGAGCAATTGGACGCTTCCGACGAACCAGACGGACAGCATCAAGGAAGTCCAGCCGGATACGGTCTGTCCCAGCAGCTTGGACAAGAGGGCGTAGAGGCCCGCCAGCGCGCTTGCGCCCAGACTGACGAAGCCAAGCGCGGTGACGACCCGCATCGGCTTCATGCTGAATGACGTAATGCCGTCCCAGGCGAACGACAGCATTTTGCGGAGCGGATACTTCGTCTCGCCCGCAGGCCGCTCCTGTCTCCGGTAAGGAACGACGGAAGACGGGAACCCGATGAGCGGCACGATCCCGCGCAGGAACAGATTGGACTCGGGGAACTGGCTCAGGCAGTCGAGGGCACGGCGGCTCATCAGCCGGTAATCGGCATGATTGTAGACAAGCGGAATGCCCATCCGCCGCATCAGCTTATAAAAAAATTGGGCGCTCCACCGCTTGAAATACGTATCGCTATCCCGGTTATCCCTTACGCCGTACACAATATCGCAGCCCCCGCGGAACTGCTCGACGAACTGTCTCACGACGGCGACATCATCCTGCAGATCGGCATCAAGGGAGACGGCGCAGTCGGCAAAATTTTTGGCATACATCAGTCCGGCGAGCAGCGCCTTCTGATGACCGGCGTTGCGGGACAGCTTCAATCCGGCAATCCAGCGGTTCCGTTCCCGCTCCTGAACGATGGTCAGCCAGGTCGCATCCCGGCTGCCGTCATCGACCAGCAATATCCGGCTCTCGGCGGAGACGACGCGGTCCTGAACCAAGCGGGACAGCACGCCCGTCAGCGTCTGCATTGTGAGGGGAAGCACCGCCTCTTCGTTATAGCAAGGAACAACCATATACAAAATCGGTGACATACTCATAACATCTTCCTTCGGAGAAGGAATTCATATCCTCCTTAGTATACAAACATTTTCCATTATATTCTATAACATGGAATCGTTTTTTCAAAATTTAGGGATTTATGTCGCGCTTTAAGATATTTTCGGATCGCATCTTCGGGGAATAGAGAGAATCACTTCAAGGTTGTGTAAGCGCTTTAAGTTTTTCTTTTCTTTTTGGTGAAGTCGTATTATAATGGAAAAAATGACGTTGACTCATACGCGCGTTTTTTTAGATCTAAAAGTTAAAACGCTTATATTCTCATTGGAGATTACCTGCCTTGTTTATTTTCTGATTCCCCGACATCCCGGAATTGCTTGGCTTCCCTTTGGCTTCCCTCTTTCTCTCGCACCCTGATGGCGTTCCTTTTGCGTAACGTTTTCCCATCATGAACTTCTCGCCATCGGCATAGCTTTAAGTGAAACCGATTTAATTTTCATTCATGAAAATTGAGTCGCTTCAACTATAAAATTGAAAGGAGTCGTATTGCATTGCGAAAGTCAGTAAAATGGTTTCTCTGTCTTACCCTGCTTCTCGGCTCAGTTCAGACCCTCTTTGCCATGTCCGAGAAGACGGTGTCCGCCGCCACAGTCAACCGTCCGTTCCCGCAGCACCAAGCGTACGCGTCAGGAGTCATTAAGCCGAATAACGTAAGCCAGAGCCAGATGGATAACGAAGTGAAGCGGCTGTACAACGAATGGAAGGCCCGATACTTAAAGAAAAATCCGTATGTCAGCAATCAATATTTCGTTCACTACAATTTAAACGGCGAATCCGATGAAGACTATCCAAATGCCGTCACGACCAGCGAGGCGAACGGCTACGGCATGCTCATTACCGCCTATATGGCGGGACATGACGCCGATGCCAAAACCTATTTCGATGGATTGTACCGCTTCTACAAGGCGCACCCGAGCGAGATTAACTCGAAGCTGATGGCCTGGCAGCAGATCGATAATGGCTTCGCCATCGTCAATAATACGGAAGCCGGCTCGGATGCCGCGACCGATGGCGACATGGATATGGCCTATGCGCTCCTGCTGGCCGACAAGCAATGGGGCAGCTCTAGCGGCATCAATTACCGCGCGGAAGCGGTCAACCTGATCAATGCCATCATGCAAAGCGAGGTCAACCAGAAGTCTTGGCATTTGAAGCTCGGGGATTGGGCATCCGATACGGACTCGAAATGGGGCAAAGGAACGCGGCCGTCCGACTTTATGCTCAATCATCTGCGCGCCTTCAAAGCAGCGACCGGAGATTCGCGTTGGGACAATGTCCTGAATCAGACCTATACGATCATTGAGCAGCTGTTCTCCGGCTACTCCAGCACGACCGGGCTGATGCCGGATTTCGCCACCAAAGAATCCAGCGGCTATAAACCCGCCTCCGGAACCTACCTGGAAACGCCGAATGACGGCAACTACTATTACAACTCTTGCCGGACACCGTGGAGAATCGCGACGGATTACATCTTGACGGGAGACACCCGCGCGAAGGCGCAGCTCACGAAGCTGAACAGCTGGATCAAGAGCAGCACCGGCAGCAATCCGGGGAACATCCGCGCGGGATATAAGCTGAACGGGAGCCCGCTCGTCTCTTACTACGATCTTCCGTTCTCCACTCCGTTTGCCGTGAGCGCCATGATCGATGCCGGCAATCAGGAATGGCTCAATTCCTTATGGAGCAACACCACCTCGAAGTCAACCAACGCCGACACCTACTTCGGCAACAGCATCCGCCTGCTCAGCCTTATCGTCGTCTCCGGCAACTGGTGGACGCCATAACTTGAACGCATCTTCCAGGGGCTGTCCCATTAAGCCGTTTTGGCTGCAGGGCGACAGCCCCTTTTTCTAACAGCCCGCCAAGTCGAGCTTCTTCCCGCACGCTCGACTTGCCAAGAAAAATGCAAAAACGCAGGATTTCCTTGTGACGTTTACTCCGTGACCGAGGTTCCTGCAAAACTGCAGGAATTTTAGCCGGGACAATGGATTCCCATTGAAAATTAGGAAAATTGATGCGTTTATGCAGGAATTTCACCAAATAACGTCTCAAATCACGAAAAATCCTGCGCTTTTGCAGGATTTCTCTGCCACATCTCTCTTACGCCGCTTGGCCCGTCGCCGTCTTTAACCTCCCAATGTTCCCTGTTGCCCTTCTTGCCCTTCGAGTTGCCCCATCTTACCCTGTAACATGATTAGGGGACCGTCCCTTGTTGTTGCGGGGCGGGGTCAAATATTCGGGTAGAGCCAAGGGCGCAGGTAGTATTTGCTTCAGAAGCGGCGAGCAGACATCCCGATTCTGTTCTTACTATATACATGGGGATCTAGAGCTCGTCGGCCCCCGTGCAGCAACACTGCCATCGTGTAGGCGGGGCAGGCATTCCTTGCTGCCTATACATACTTGCTGCTTATACTTAGAAGTGTAGTCATCCCGCACTTCCCCATCAGTCTGAACCGATGGGATAGTGAAGCTAAGGGCGGGAGAAGGCGCATCCTTTCCAGAATAGAGCGGCCTCAGAGCAGGTAAAAGCAGGCCCAAACTTAAAAACCGCCCGCTGCTTGCATCCGCAAGCAACAGGCGGTTATCATCTGTCAAAATTCCCATCGTTCTAACCTTTACTCGCACAATTCTGTTACCAGCCTGAACAGCAAGCTGCTCGACAGCAGCGCGAAGCATCCGCTCGCTTCTCTGGCGATCTGCTGATGCTCTAACGTGTACCCCATGCAATCGAGCACGATGATTCCGGCGCCGGCAGCTCTCAGTTCCTGTGCGGCGGCCGCAAGCTGCTCCCGCGTCGCCGTGTAGGGAGAAGCGGCTGCCGTCGTAATCGAAGCGCCGAACGCGCCCCATTTCCGGTGCATCTCCTCCGCTTGCTCCGCGAGCGGAATGATTAGTCCTATCTGCGTCCCGCCGGCCAGCTTCGCAATCGCGGGGGTCAGTATCCGCTCCGGTTCAATCAATAAAGCCCGTTCAGCGGCAAGATGCTGGAAAGCCCCGGTGCAGAGCAGAATGATTACTTGGCAGCCCTGCCGTTCGCACTCGTCAATCAAGCGCTGCATTGCCGTTTCCGTTTTGGCCGCGGACAGGACGACGGCTTGACCGTCAGCCAGCCGCGTCGTGAGGACGAATTCGCCCTGCTGCGGGCCAAGCTCGCGCTCTATCTCCGCCACCGCCATACCATCGAGCACGCCAAGCTGGATGATATCCGCACAAGGCGCCAGCCAGCGCTCAATCAATGGCTGCACATCCGTTCGCGGCGCTTGTCCTATCGTAATGAGACCTATTGTGACGCGTTGCCGGCTGTCGCTTCGTTCCATCCCGGCAGCCTCCTTTCTCTCTTGCGGCGGGGCCTTAAGCCACACGGCGAATGACCTCGCAGGGTTAAGCTTGCACCGTTTTTCCCAGCGTCTGCAGCGCATTCATCGGTCCGTACAGGTTAAGCATATGCTCGAACTCCTCCTTATTATAGAAGGCACAGACTTCATTCGTGAATTCCTTGGCGACCTCCACCGCGAAGCGCGCGGCGAGCGCGACGTCGACTTCATGACTTGCCCCTGTCCCGCAGCCGGGCACGGTCGATTGCGCCGTAATCGCGACGCCGACGACCGGCGCAGCAGTCGTGACGCAAGGCTGCAGGATGCTGTTAATGTGATAGAGCCCGTTGCCGTACGGCGTAATGTCCTGCGTGGTCACCGGGAACGTGACCGGAAGCTGCCCGGTCGTCATCTCCATGATGCGAAGCAGATCGTCGCTGACGCGCAGGATATAGCCTTCCTTGACCGTCGGGGAAATCGCGATTCCTTTGTGATTGATGACGCGGTTGCCCTTCGTCGTGTCGATGGACAAGACCGCTTCCATCTCGTCCAGCACCTCATAGTCGTTCATCGTCGCAATATCAACGGGGGAATCCATGAAGTCGACCGGTTCATGCGGCAGCGTAGGCGCGTCCGGGCAGATGTGGGTCGTAATGTATACGTCCCCTCTAAGACGGTCGCCCTTCACGCTCATGTCGGCCAGCTTCAACGCAGCGGACAGCGCCGCAATCGCGCCGTCGCCATCGGAGACGAGCCCGATGCGCTGCGGCCGCGCGCCCAGCCCGCCCAGCCGGCCGACGATGCCGAAGCTCGGCGCTTGTCCGCCCCCGTGCTTGCCCTCCGTTCCCGGGATAAGGATGCGGATGAAATCCGTAAATCCCTTCTCGCCATGAACCCGCTGCACGCTGACGTCGGCCAGCGGATAAGGCTCGAACAGCTCCTTCACCGCCTCGCCGGATGTAAATGCATTGTCCACCGCTTCATAGATTCGCAACGTTTGCAGTAAAGCCATCATTTTCTCTCCCTTTCCGCTCGATGTCATAGAGTCATAGTTGTCGGTATCATCGTTACGTTGCAGCCCAACCTGCCAGCCTCTCTGCCGGGCCGGAACCAGACAGGGAAGCCTTAGACCTTAAATATGATGGCAGGCCACCCAATGCCCTTCATCCGCCTCCCGCCATTCGGGCTGGACGGTGCGGCAGCGCTCCGACGCCATCGGACAGCGAAGATGGAAGGCGCAGCCTTGCGGCGGATTTTTGGCGCTCGGCACTTCGCCGGACAAGACGATTCGCTCCTTCTTCGCCTTCGGGTTCGGCACAGGCACCGCCGACATGAGCGCCTTCGTATAAGGATGGAGCGGATTCGCATACAGCTTCCGCTTCGGCGCCAGCTCGACCATTTTGCCAAGATACATGACCCCGACTCGGGTGCACAGGAACTTGACGACCGATAAATCATGAGAAATGAACATATAGGTCAGCTTCTCTTGCTCCTGCAAATCCTGCATCAGGTTGAGCACCTGCGACTGAATCGACACGTCCAGCGCCGAGACCGGCTCGTCGCAGACGATGAACTTCGGGTTGAGCGCCAGGGCGCGGGCGATGCCGACGCGCTGCCGCTGGCCGCCCGAGAATTCATGCGGAAAACGGTTCGCTTGAAATGACGACAGCCCTACCCGCTCCATCAGTTCCTGCACGCGCTGCTTCCGCTCCGGGGACCGCATCGGCAGATGGGTCTGCAGCGGCTCCTCCAGGATGCGCTGCACGGTCCAGCGCGGATTCAGCGACGCGTACGGATCCTGGAAGATCATGCTCATCTCGGGGCGAAGCTGGCGCAGCTCCTTCGGAGAGAGCGCCATAAGATTGCGGCCTTGGAACCAGACTTCGCCTTCCGTCGGTTCAATGAGGCGCAAGACGGAGCGGCCTGTCGTCGACTTGCCGCAGCCGGATTCGCCGACGATGCCGAAGGTCTCGCCTTCATAGATATCGAAGTTCAAGCCATCCACCGATTTCACGGAGCCGACCTGCTTATTCATGAGCCCTTTGCGAATCGGATAATGCTTTTTCAGATTGCGCACTTGCAGCAATGCCGTCATCGCGCCACCCCCTTCTCGACGAGCAGACAGCGGCAGCGGTGCCCGCCGCCCAGATCCGTCAGCGCGGGCTGCGCCTGATCGCACGCTTCCGTCCGGTATTTGCAGCGCGGGGCGAAGCGGCAGCCCGGCGGCATCTGCAGCGGACTCGGCACCGTGCCGGGAATCGACTCCAGCCGCTCCTGCTCCCCGGCGAGCTGCGGCAGCGAGGCCAGCAGCCCTTGCGTATACGGATGCTGCGGCGATTCGAAGAGCGTCTCCACATCCGCCTCCTCCACGACCTGTCCCGCGTACATGACGACGACGCGGTGGCACATCTCGGCGACGACCCCGAGGTCGTGGGTAATAAGCAGGATAGACGTCTTCTCTTCCTCCTGCAGCTGCCGCATCAAATCCAGGATCTGCGCTTGAATGGTCACGTCAAGCGCCGTCGTCGGCTCGTCCGCGATCAGCACCTCCGGATTGCAGGACATCGCCATCGCGATCATGACCCGCTGGCGCATCCCGCCCGAGAGCTGGTGCGGATATTCCTGCGCCACCGACTCGGGATGCGGAATGCCGACCTTGCGCAGCATGTCGACAGCATGCCGCATCGCTTCCTTGCGCTTCAGCTTCTTATGAAGCTGGATGGACTCGGCCAGTTGATCGCCGATCCGGAACACCGGATTGAGCGAGGTCATCGGCTCCTGGAAGATCATCGCGATCCGGTTGCCGCGAATGGACCTCATTTTCTTTTCCGGGACTTGCAGCAGGTCGTTCCCATGGAACTGAATGCGTCCGCCCTTCACCCGGCCGATTTTCTTCGGGAGAAGCCCCATGATGGACAAGGAAGTGACGCTTTTGCCGCAGCCCGATTCGCCGACAACGCCGAGCGTCTCCCCTTGGTGCACGTGGAAGCTTACGCCGTCCACCGCCTTGAAGACGCCCCCGTTCGTAACAAATTCCGTTTCCAGCTGTTCGACTGCCAGCACCGGTTCCATGTTACTCACCACCCAAGTAGCTGAGCGCCGTCAGCGTGTACACCTTGGCCGCGTCCACCACGTCCTGCACCGGCGCCTTCTCGTTGAAGCCGTGAATGGTGGACAGTTCGGCAGGGCCGTACTGGAGCACCGGAATGCCGGCGCGGCGGAAATGGCGCGCATCGCTGGATGCCCATTGCAGGACGCCGTAGCCTTCTTCCTGCTTCACGTCGCAGATATGCTGCACGAGTTCCTCCACGATCGGATCCGTCGGCGGCGTCCAGTTCGCCAGTCCCTGGAAGCCTTCCGGATGAAGCTCCGTCTCGATGCCGATCTCGGCCAGCAGCCGCTTCGCCTCAGCCAGCACCTGGGCCGGCTCGACGCCGAACGGAAGGCGCGTATCGACGCTGACCGTGCAGCGGTCAGGCACGACGTTCGTCTTCGTTCCGCCTTCGATCAAGCCGACATTGACCGACACGCGATCGATGATGGCGGAGAAATCGGCATTTTCTTTTTCCGCGATATAACGCTTCGTCACTTCGATAATATCCTTCACTTCCTCTGGCAGCTCGACCGGATAATGATGCAGCTGCTGCAGCGCCTGAACGGCTGCGGCCGCCTTCATAATCGCATTGTCGCCGAGGAGGGGAGACAGGCTGCCGTGGCCCGGCGTGCCTGTCACCGTGAAGTTGAACCAGCAGCTTCCCTTCTGCCCGATCGTCGGATGCAGCGGATGCGACGGCTCGGCGATAACCGCCGCCGTGCCGTGGATCAGCTTCCGCTCGAACACCCACGGCACGCCGAGATGCCCGCCCGTCTCCTCATCCGGCACGATGAGCAGCGACACTCTGCCTTTGAGCGGAACCTGCAGCTCCTTCAGCAGCTTCACGCTGAAGATAAGCCCGGCCAAGCCGCATTTCATGTCGCTGGCCCCGCGTCCGAGCACATAGCCGTCCCGCACTTCGCCGGAGAACGGATCGAAGTCCCAGCGGGAGCGGTCGCCTGCCGGCACGACATCGGTATGGCCGCAATAGATCAAATGGCGTTCCGATGCCGATTCATCGCCAATCGTAGCAATGAGATTGAGCATGTTGTCTCCAGCGTCATACACCTTGGTCTCGATGCCAACCCCGGCCAAGTAGTCGATAATGAACTGGCTGATGTCACGCGAGTCCCCAGGCGGATTTTCCGTCGGGAATTGAATCAGCTTCGAGCACAAGCCCAGCAATTCGTCCTGGCGCCGTTCCACTTCGTCTATCCAGCGTTGCTTCCATTCATTCACCGTAATCCCCTCCTGTATCCATATCCATTGCGATCGTTATCTCTTGTCTTATTTGGAAAGCGGGTAAAAACGCAAGCATTCATCCGGGAAGAAAATATACCCCTTCACATCGTTGTTGAACGCCACGAGGCGGTTGTACTCGTACATGTACACATATGGCATGTCCGCATTGATCAAGCCCTGGATTTCTTCATACATGGCATTGCGCTTCGTCATGTCCGTCTCGACCGCCGCCAGATCCAACAGCTCATTGACCTTCGCGTTATCGTAATGAACGTAGTTGGAAGAGCTCTCGCTATCGACCAGGAATCCGAGATGGTATTCCGGATCGTTGACGAAAGAAGTCCATTTCGACATGAAGGACTGCACGTTGCCGGTGCGAAGCTGTTCCAGGAACTGCGCGCGCGCCAACTTGTTGATGTTCATTGTGACGCCGATCTTTTTCAGTTCAGCCTGGATGACCGTGGCGGCGTCTTCCCAGTCTTTGAAGCCGGAGCCGAGCGTGAAGTCGAACGAGAAGCCATTCTCGTAGCCCGCTTCCTTCAGCAGCTCCTTCGCTTTGTCCAGGTTGTATTCATACTCGTAGCCCTTATCGGAAAAGCCCGGCGTATTGCTTGCCACGATGCTCTTCATTTGCTTGGCTTGTCCGTACATGACATCCTTCAGAAGCGCATCATGCGGAATCGCGCAGGCGATCGCCTGGCGCACCTTCGGATTGTCGAACGGCTTCACGTTATTGTTCAGACCCATGTACAAAATGCGGTTGCTCGCGTCAGAGCGCACGGTCAGCCCGGTGTTCTGCTTCAGCGTATCGACATCCTTCGGCGGAATCTCCATGGCCAGGTCGATATCGCCCTTGTTCAGCATCATCGTGCGGGACGAAGCTTCCTTCATGAACTTCATGACCACTTTGTCCAGCTTGGCGCGCTCCTGCCAGTAATCGTCGTTCGCCACGAATACCGCCTCGGAGGAAGGATCCCATTTCTCCAGCTTGAATGGCCCGGAACCTGCCGTCTTCGTCTTCAAAAATTCACTTGGCTCCCCTTCGATCGCTTTCGGATCGATGACGGAGAAGGAGTACATCGCTAAAATTTGCAAGAACATATGGTTCGGGCGCTCCAGCTTTACCTCCACCGTATGGTCGTCCACCTTGCGGTACGACTCGATCGAGGCTTGCTGATACAAGAAACCGCCCGAGTTCGAGTTTTTGATATGATCGAGCGAGAAGACGACTGCATCCGCGTCGAGCGGATTGCCGCTATGGAACTTCACGTCCTGGCGCAGCTTGAACGTATACGTCTGCTGGTCATCGGACACGTCCCACGACTCGGCCAGCATCGGCTTGATTTCTTCGGTGGCAGCGATATCCGCGCCATCTACGTTTTTGACGCCGTATGTGACGAGCTGATCATACGTGGACAGCACCAGCGTATCCGACGTCAGATCGTTCGCTTCCGCCGGATCGAGCGTCTGCCCGCCTTCGGAATAGGCGACGGTCAGCGTTTTGCCGCCGGAGCCGCTGCCGGATGCGTTCGTTTGTTCGCCCGGGCCGGCGGCACTGTCTCCCCCCGACTGGTTCGCCTTCGGCGCGCAGCCCGCAACCAGAGCCAAGATGAGTGTCAATACAAGGGCCATCGTCAAGTTGCTTCGTTTCATCATTGTTTCCTCCCCCTGAAGATTCGACTGAAAAATATCGCTTATTTCCGGCTTGTGCGCAGCCGCGGATCAAGGACGTCGCGCAGTCCGTCGCCAAGCAGATTGAAGCCAAGAATCGTTGTTGCGATGGCAAGCCCCGGGAAGGTGACCAGCCACCATTCGCCGGTAATAATGTACTCGCGGCCTTCGGATATCATCGCCCCCCATTCCGCCAGCGGCGGGCGCACGCCGAGACCGAGAAAGCTCAAGCTCGCCGCCGTCAAGATGGCGAACCCCATCCCGAGCGTGATGCGGACGAGCAGCGGCGCGAGCGCATTCGGGAAAATATGCCGGACAAGAATGGTGCCGTCCTTGACCCCGATGGAACGGCTCGCCTCCACGAATTCGCGTTCCTTCAAATAGATAGTCTGGCTGTACATCAGACGGGCGAACTCCGGAATGCCGACGACGCCAACGGCCATCATCGCGCTGACGAGGCCGGGGCCCATGGCGGCCGCGATCGCCATCGCCAGAATGAGCGAAGGGAACGCCAGAAAAATATCCATGACGCGCATAATCACATTCCCGATCCAGCCGCCGTAATAGGCAGCGATGCCGCCGAGCGGAACGCCGATGAAGAAAGAGATTCCGACGGCGATAAGCCCGGTCCAGATCGAGATGCGCGCCGCATAGACGACACGGCTGAAAATATCCCGGCCGAACTGGTCCGTCCCGAACCAATGCTCCCCGCTCGGACCTTGCAGCTTCGCAGCCAGCTGCGTGGCATCCGGCGCATAGGGCGCGACCAGCGGCGCGGCGATGGCCAGGAGCGTCCACACCACGATCAGGATGAGGCCGAGCGCGGCAAGCTTGTTGCGAAGGAACAGCTTGCTCCACTGCCGCAGCCCATGCCATAGCTCCTGCAGCCTGGATGTGTCGCTCGCCGCCGCGATGGCAGCGGTCGATGAGGTTGATCCTTTCATCACGGTTGCACCTCCTAAGATGTCATGACATGAGAGATGGATTATTCATAGCGGATGCGCGGATCGATTAAGCCATAGATGACATCGACCAGCAAATTGATGCCGCTGTATACGACGGCGCTTAGCAGCGTGAACGCCTGAATCGGGGCGTAATCCGTCGCGAGAATCGACTCCGTCACATAGCTTCCGACGCCCGGCCAGGCGAAAATCGTTTCCGTGATGACCGCCCCCCCGAGCAGGTAGCCGATCTGGAGACCGACCATCGTAATCGTCGGGATCGAGGCATTGGCCAGAGCATGCTTGTACACGACGGAACGTTCATTGAGCCCTTTGGCGCGGGCCGTCCGGATATAATCCTGGCCGATGACCTCCAGCATGCTGGAACGCATCATGCGGGCGATGATAGCCATCGTGCCGGCGCTAAGGCAAATGGCCGGAAGAATGAGATGGGACAAGGATTGCTTGAAGGCGACCCAATCCGCCGTAAGCAAGCTGTCCACCAGATACAATCCGGTAATCGAAGTGGGCGGAAGGATATCTCCGCCGATTCGGCCCATGGGAGCGGGCGCAATGCCGAGCTTGGAATAGAAAAACAGGATGAGCAGCAGTCCCAGCCAGAAGACCGGCATGCAGGCGCCGATTAGTGAAAAAACGCGGGAGATGTGGTCCACAATCGATTCTTTTTTCGTAGCGGCCACTATGCCTACCGGAATAGCGACCAGCAACGCAATCAACAGACTGGCGAAGCCAAGCTCTATCGTGGCCGGGAGACGGACGGCGAAATCCTCCAGCACCGTGTGTCCCGTGTGCCAGGCGATTCCCAGATCCCCTTGGGCCAACTGCTTGATATAAGTGCCGAACTGGACGTACAGCGGCTCGTTCAGCCCGAGCTGGGCGCGAATGTTCTCCACCACATGCTGCGGCGCTTGTTCTCCGGCAATCATCAGAGCAGGGTCGCCCGGCAGGACTCGGGACAGAATGAACGTGATGAGAACGATGCCGAGCAAGCTTGGAATGAGGTACAACAGACGTCGAGTAATGAATTGTAGCAAGAGCAACCCCTCCCCCTTTAAAGCGGTATCTCATTATCTAGATAAAGTACGGCTGTGTAAAAATGTAACCTGGTTACCACATATGCGATATAATATTGCAGCTTTGACGTATTAAAGGGACTTGGTCAATCAAAATACGCAAGTACGACTCGCATTTCTCATCGTCGATCCGGTACCTTGGCCCGGCTATCGTAATGGAGCCAAGAATGCGGCGATGACTGTCCAGCATCGGCACGGAAATGCCGACGACATCTTCCGTATACTCCCCGACGGACATGCACCAGCCCTCCTCCTTGATTTGCGCCAACTGCGCCCGCAAGCGGAGCGGATCCGTTATCGTTCGGGAAGTGACGGCCCTCAGGCCTTCCTGGATGATTTCCTCCTGAAGCTCCTCCGATAGGTAGGCCATCATCACCTTCTGCGAAGCTCCGGCATACAGCGGCGAACGGTCGCCGACCGGAATCAGATATTGAATATCCTTCGAGCTGAGGACGATGGATACGCAGACGCCCTCTTTCCCTTCAAGCATATTCAGGTACACCGATTCCCCGGTCGAATTCGCAATCTCCTTCAATATCGGCTGAAAATATTGCTGGATGTTCAACTGCTCGGTCACCACCTTGCCATACTCCAGCAGCTTCAAGCCGAGATGGTATTTCTGCGTGTCTCTGTTCTGAATGAGAAAGCCATGCTGTTCATACGTACTAACGATGCGATGCACAACCGAGTGGTGCATTCCCAGCTTCTTCGCTAAATCACGTACCCCCCATATCGGATGATCCGATGTAAAGCAATCGAGCAATTCAAGCGATTTGGCCAGCGTCTTGAGCGACACTTCCTCACCTCTTCCCCTTTTTCAGTCAACAAGGCCTCTGTACCGATAATCGGTACACTGTTTCTATAAATAATTTTTCATCATTATAAACGATGCGAACGAAAGATCAACAACTATTTTTCCTTGTTTTTACCATGCGGACATTACGGTTTTTATGTCCTTTTGCAGTAGACATATGTATATTATGGAAGTACATACCTTACATTTGATGTAATGCCTGTGAGGAGGCACAGGCCCCTGGCTCAGGAACGCGCCGAGGGGATGTTGCGTCTTCTTCCTCAGGGTGATGCGTGTTGTTCTATTTCTTTGCGTCACTATCCCATCGAGTCAGAAGCCGGCACGGGCTTGCCCACTCCCGATGCCTTATAGCCAGTCTCCCACTGGCTCAGGGGCGGGCTGAAGGTGCGTTGGTTGGCATCCCTTTATTTGCTATTCCGTCTTCTAAATTCAACCACTTGGTCCATCTGCTTGATGTGTTTCCTGGCTCTACAACTTGCTCGCCTGATGGTAGTGGCTCGCCCCGACTTATTCCACGCTAACCGGGCCTTACTTGCTTTCTCTCTGAGCCGAAGGGAGAGTGGATCAAAGACCTCGCAGATACACTGCTGCCTGGATTCAACTGCCTTCGATCTGGCACGTTGCCGTCTATCACGGCATGCGCCAATCCAACTGCTCGGCAGAGCCTAGCCTGTTTGCCAGCAAAAAAATCCCTGGCCGGCATCCCGCCGGATGCGCTTGCCAAGGATTTGATACACTCAACTGGTTCTGGATGCACTCTCCAGATTTTGGATTTAATCTATAGATTCTGGATTTGATTCGCAAGGTTAGGATCTACTTCCCAAGGTTTTGATATAGGAATTAGTTCTGTATAGCCGCGGACGCAGCCTCGTGGAACTGACGGCGCAGCGCCGCGATCGAGTTGCCCCGGCCGAAATGGACGCGGTTCGTCAGCAGAATTAAAATGAGATCCTGCGCCGGATCGATCCAAAGGCTCGTTCCGGTGAAGCCCGTATGGCCAAAGCTGTAGGGAGACAGACCCTTTCCGCCAACATCGGCCGGGTCTCCGTGCAGCACCCATCCCAGCCCCCGGTTTGCTCCCGGGATGTCATTGGTATGGCTTCGCAGCGCTTCCTTCACGGCCTCGCGCGACAATAAGAAGGCGGCCGGACCCTCCTCTGTCCGGGGGCGGCTTAAGGAGGCGTTCGTCGCGCCATCGGCGGAACTGGCGCTGCCAGCCAAGGCCAGCCACATGCGGGCATACCGAAGCAGATCCGACGCGGTCGAGAACAGCCCCGCATTGCCCGCCGCCCCGCCAAGCGCAAAGGCGTTCTCATCGTGCACGAAGCCCCAGCGGTATTCGCCCAGCGCCGCATCGTATTCCGTCGCCGCGATGCGCGGCTTCCATTCCGGCGGCGGATTATACCGGCTCGCCGTCATTCCGAGCGGCTGAAGCACCTCGCTCCCGGCGGCTTCCTCTAACGGACGGCCGAACTGCTGCCGGATAATTTCGCCGAGGATTATATAACCCAGGCAGCTATAGACGCAGCGCGTCCCTGGCGGATAGTCCGGTTCCATCGCGCAGATCGCCTCCTGGATCTGCTGCGGTGTCCAGCCGTGCGAATACAGATGGCGAAGCGCGGGCAGGCCCGAGGTATGGGCCAGCAATTGCCCGATCGTAACCTCTGCCTTCCCCGCGGCCCCAAATGCGGGGATATGCTGTGCCACCGGATCGGCAAGCCGAACTTGGCCCCGATCCATCAAGAGGAGCATGAGCGCCAGCGTAACAACGACCTTCGTCAATGACGCGCAGTCATAGATCGTGTCCACGCTGGCCGGAAGGGAACGCTCCTCGCTGAGGAACGCATGCCCGGCGGCATAAGCCGCCGCATGGCCGCGGCGCCCAATAAGAGCCACGCCCCCGGGGATAAGTCCCTGCTCGATCGCGTTATCGAGCGGCGACCAAGCGGCCTGCAGTCCTTCCTCGCTCAAGCCAGGCTGCCCGGCTGCAGACAGATCCCATTTTTTCATGGAAAAAACCGCCTTATTGTCGTATTGGATGCCAATCTCTCGGTTAATAACATTCATGCTCCGCGTCAGAATTCACGGAAGGGCAAGCTTGCCCATGACGGTTGGGCGCGACGCTCCGGTTACGGAAGGAAGCTGATTGGCAATCCCGTGCACAAATTCATTCGCCAGCACGGCGAAGGCAATCGCCTCCTTCGCATCGCCAGGCAAGCCAATCTCATCGGAGCGCTGGACGCGCTGTCGGGGCAGTTCTGCCGCGAGCCATCGCATCATCGTCTCGTTGCGGGCCCCGCCTCCGCTGACGATCACGTCATGGATGTCATGCTCAGGAAATATAAAATCGCGGTATGCGCCGGCGATGGTCCGCACCGTCAGCATCGTGAAGGTCGCCACGATATCGGCAGCCGGCAAGCCCCGCTCCAGACCGTCCTGAATCAAATCCGTGGCATACGCCTCGCCGAACATTTCTCTGCCCGTCGTCTTCCGCGGCTTCTGGGCATAGTAAGGATGCTCCAGCAGCTCGGCCAGCCATGCTTCGCTCACCTGGCCTTGGGCGGCCCAGCCGCCATTGCGGTCATAGGACAGCGCCCCTTCCGTCAGCCGATGGACGGCCTGATCAATCAGCATATTGCCCGGCCCGGTGTCGAAGGCCACCACTTGATCCGCGTCGGCCCCGGCCGGAACGACCGTGCAGTTCCCGATACCGCCGATATTCTGGGCTATGCGGCCTAGGCGCTCATGGCGGTGAAAGAGATAATCCGCATAGGGGGTAAGCGGTGCCCCCTGGCCCCCGACGGCCATGTCGGCGGGGCGGTAATCCCCCACCACGGGCCGCCCTGTCAGCTTCGCGATGACGGATAAATCTCCGATTTGAAGCGTGGAGGGAACGCAATATGGCTCTTCGCCGTCCGCCACTGGCTGGTGCCAGACGGTCTGCCCGTGGGAGCTGACGAGATCGATGTCTTCCATCCGAATCCCGGCCGCTGCTGCCGCTTCCCGGGCGGCCGCCGCGAACCGCTGGCCAAGATAAGCATTCATCATGCAGAGGTCGGCGGCATGGGAATGCTCTTTTCCGCATAATCGCTTAATTCTGCCTCGCAGCCCGTCATCATATTCGATGCAATGAAACGCCAGCAGCTCGGCTTCCGTTCCGATCCCGCTTCCGTGCACCCGGACAACGGCGGCATCGATTCCGTCCAGCGATGTGCCTGACATCAGGCCAATGATGGTACGATAAGGGCGGTTCGGCATGACAATCCGCATCGCAGTCTCCCCCTCCTCTTCGATAAGCGCAATAGCACGATGCAATCGACACTTTATAGTACCCATATAAAATAAAAGTGGATTTTAGCACATTCGTTGTACAGGGGCGTTTGCCAAGTTAGCTTTATTATACGCGATTGAAATATTATTTTAAATATGTTTTCTTCAATATAATATTTTGTTTCAGATACTCGCCGCCCGGCCGCAAGCAGATCAAAAGCCCTCTGCAGCGGTTCTGCAAAGGGCTTCCTGTCTGTCGGGTTCAAGGAACCTCGCGATCAACATCATGAACGGCCGTTACGCGCCGCGGCAGATGGGGCAGGCATGCTTGTAACGCTTGGAGAGCTGATCGTCTTGAAGCTCGTGAACAAGTCCTTGTTTGACGAAATACTTCAAGCTGCAGTAGACGGTAGAGAGGGAAATCCGATGCCCGCCCGACTTCAAAGCCAGAAAAACATCCATTGCGGTCAATGGGGTTGCCGCTTGACGAATGCAAGCATAGACGGCCTCTCTTTGCTGCGTCATATGCATTTTTTTGTCCTTGCCCTGCCGAACAACCGAAGCTTCCAGATTGTTATGATTCACGTGCCCCATTCCTTTCCTCACAGAATTTTCAAAGAAACGCTGAACTTCTCTATCTTCGCGCTAGGAACGCGGTGCATGCTGCAAATATTCGCTCATATCCACGCCAAGCCCGGCCGCAAGCTTCATTCCATACTCCGCATCGGCCCGAAAGAAATTGCACAGCGCCCGCATTTGAACTTCGGGGCGTACCTGCTTCAGATCGTTCACCAGGTTCTGCACGAGCCGATCCTGTTCCTCCGGGGACATTTCACGATATTTCTCTCCGGCCTGGCCGAAATTATTCGTCTTGTCTATCGAGCGGCGCATCGTCGTTCCTTCCACCGCCGTTTCGCTCTCGGCATAAGCCTCGCCCGCTTCCGGATATGCCCCGGCATGACTATTCGGCTCGTAGTTGACCGGGGACGTATCCTGCTTCATGGTCATCAACCCGTCCCGTTGATGATTCCTTACCCGGGCGAACGGGCAGTTCACCGGGATTTGCAGGTAGTTCGGACCGAGCCGGTGCCGCTGCGTATCCGGATAGGAAAAGAGACGGCCCTGAAGCAATTTGTCCTCGGACGGTTCAATGCCGGGCACAAGCGCGCTAGGGGAGAACGCCGCCTGCTCGACCTGGGCGAAATAATTGTCCGGGTTCTGATTCAGCGTCATCCTGCCTACCTTCATCATCGGTATACTCGCTTCGGGCCATACCTTCGTCGGATCAAGCGGATCGAAGTCGAAATCGTCCAGACGCGAAGGCTCCAGCATTTGAACGCAGAGCTCCCATTCCGGGTAACGGCCTTCTTCAATCGCCTGATGCAGATCGCGCGTCGCATGGCTGAAATCTTTGGCTTGAATCCGCTCCGCTTCCTCAACGCTCAAGCCGCGAACGCCCTGCAGCGATTTCCATGTATATTTGACGTACACGACGCCGCCTTTCTCATTGACCCATTTGAACGCGTGGACGCTGAAGCCGTCCATCTCGCGATAGTTGGCCGGAATGCCGAGGTCCGAGAAGAGCCAAGTCATCATATTCGTCGATTCCGGAGACAGTGACATGAAGTCCCAATAATGATCCGGCGTCTGTACATTCGTATGCGGGGCCGGCTTCAGCGAGTGGACCATGTCCGGGAATTTGATGGCGTCGCGGATGAAAAAAATCGGAAGATGATTGCCAACCAGATCGTAGTTGCCTTCCGTCGTATAAAATTTGACGGCAAATCCGCGCGGATCCCGCACGGTCTCCGGGGAGGTCCCGCCATGAATCACGGTCGAGAACCGGACAAAGACGGGTGTCTCTGCATCGGGATCCTGGAGAAACGCCGCCCGCGTGTACTTCGCCATGCTGCGGTAAGGCTTGAACACGCCGAACGCGCCCGCTCCGCGCGCATGCACGACCCGCTCCGGAATGCGTTCCCGATCGAAGTGAGCCAGCTTCTCGATAAGATGATAGTCTTCGAGCAGAACGGGGCCGCGCGCCCCGGCGGTTTTCGACTGCTGATTATTGGCAACGGGCGCACCCTGATTGGTCGTCATGAAATTGGATTCCTTCATCAAATCCCCTCCGTTAGTCGAGTGAAATCAAATCACTATCAAGTGATAATAATTATCATTTTCATCAACTAATGTATCACATCCAATACAGCTAATCAATAATAATTCTAAATTAATATCTATTATATTCTGGAAATGAATAAAAGAACACCCTTTTGACGATGAAAGTTCATTCCATGGTCAAAAGGGTGTCATTTAGCCCAAGCCCGGCGGCATTCCGGTGGACAACATCCCGGCGGTAATAAATATAACCGCGCCGCAAGCTGCCTCCAGACTGACGCCGCGCAGAAAGACCCGGACCCGCTCCGGGTCGCCTTCCTGCTTCATGAAGGCGGGCAGCCAGAAGAACCGGTGGAAGGCGGCAATCACGAGCACGCCCGCATAGAGCGCGCTCTTGACGAGCAGCGTCTGTCCGTAAGCAGACGTATAGAGCGCCTCCCAACTTCCGACATGCATCACCGCCAGCACCAAGCCGGTCACTACCGTGATGACCGTCAAAGGCAGGGCGGCGGCTGAGAAGCGCGACCAGAGGAGCCCTGCTTCCGCGAATGCATCCGCATCGGGCTGCCGGCGCAGGCTCCGGGTGACAATCAGCAGCCCGGCGAGGCCGCCGAACCAGATGCCTGCCGTCGCGAAATGCAGCGCATGCGAGACGACAGCGGCCGCCGCCTGCAGCGGGGCCCCGGATGCGGCATGGCCGGTCAACGGGAAGGTCAGCGCCAGGCCGAAGAGCAGCAGGCCGCGCAGGGCGGCCAACGGCCGATGGGATGGGCGCTGCCTCATCAGGAGCGTCCCGCATAGTCCGGCGGCCAGCACGATGCGCGCTGCGTCCGCCAGGCCGACGCGCGTCGCTACGGCCAATGTCCACGCCGTGGAGACGATGGCACCGGCGCCGGATCCGGCGGGCGTCAGCTGCGCGGCAAGCAGCAGCATATGCGCCGCATAGGTCAGCGCATAGAGGCATGCGGCCGCAAGCGCGGCAGCCTGCGCCGCCTTATGGGTCCGTGCGGCCATGTCCGCCAGCCGCGGCCCTCCCCTCCCGACCGAACAATGATGGAACAGGAGGGCAAATAAGGCGGCTGTCGTCATAATATTGACAATGCGTATCACAGTATTCCACCGATCAGTCATGCCTGTACCTTGCGCCGTATGGCCGGATGCATGGTCATGATGATGGGCGCGATCGGCGGACGCCCCAGGCACGTCATCAGGAGCTTCATCAGGCGCGGCCCCATCCGCCGAACGGGCATCCTGGCTGCCGGGTGCCGCGGCTTGTTCTCCGACCGGCGCGCTTCCCTCATCCTGTTCCGCTCCGGATGGATCGGACGGCTTCGGGTGAGCCGCCTCCGCTTCCCGGCTTCCGTTCTCTTGGCCGGCCGATGGCGCAGCTTCGGCTGCTGAAGCCTGGACGGAAGGAGCTTGCTGCCCCTTGTCCGGGTCCGCTCGGCCAAGCTCCCCGGCCGGAGATGCCGCGGCATCTCCGGGCGCGCCGCTTCCGGAGCCGGACGAAGCGGGCGCGGCGGGCAGCGCCTTCGGCTCCTTCGCCTGATCGGGAGCCGGCTGACGCGGGCCCGCCTTGCCGGGGCCGGACGCTCCGGCATCCGTCTCGCCGCCGGCCGGCTCTGTCTGGTCAGCCGGAGGCTGCGGCCCGCTTCTGTCCGGCTGGGCCGTTCCACCTGCCGGAGCCCCGGGCTTCACGGGATCGCCCTTCCCGTCCTCTCTCGGTGAGCCCCTGTCCGGCTTGGCTTGCGGCTCGTCGATGTCGTCCAGCGACTTGGTCGGCGCGGGCCCGCTCTTGTCCAGCGTCGTCCCGACCGCGAAGCGGTACGAGCCCTCGGTGACATGCGTGTCCACCGACAGCACCTGCCACTTCACCTTATAGACGCCGTTCTTGAGCTCGGGAAGAGCCTTGACCAGCGTGTCGCCGCCTTCCCCGCTCACGGCGCCGCCGATCTCGCGCCCATCCTCGTCCCACAGCGTCAGCGAGCTCAGCTTCGCATCGATGCCCTCGGTGAACGCGATGCGTATCTCCGTCGGCGCCGTGTCCAGCTCCGCATCCGCCAGCGGCTTCGATGACGCCAGATTCGCATGGGCCGATACGGTCAGCGGATGAAGCAGAAGGGAGAGCAGCAAGGCGGCTATACCCAGCAAACAGCCGGGTTGTCTCGAATTTCCCTTCCCTTTTCCCATAAACGTTCCTCCTGACTTCTGACATGCTTCTATTCCCGGACAGACGGGCCGCCACCACATGCAGCGGCGCGCCCAAGGGAAGCCGGTTTTATTTCGTCAGGTACAAGTAGACGGCGGCGCGGTTCGCTCCGACCGCCGGCAAATATTCCAGCACGGCCCCCGCCTCGGAAGCCGCCTCCCGCAGCGAGACCGCAGATGCGGCGTTCTTGGTCTTGCCGCCAAAGGCCTCCTTCACCCAGGCCGCATCCGCCGCCAGCGTGCCGTTGGCGAACGAGAACGAGGCATCCGGTTGCGCCTTGCCGTTCAGGAACACCTGCGGCTTCGCTTCGGCCGGGGTGCCTGACAGTTCGTAGGCGCCGTTCTGGGCGATGAAGGTCATCGTCGCTTCATAGCTGACGGTGTCATACTCGCCCTCGCGCTTCTCATTGGCGGCCGGCTTGGCGCGCAGCAAATAATAGTCGGCGCCGCCCAGCTTGAACTTGACGATGCCCTTGGCATCCGTCTTCACGGTCGCCGCTTCCGAATTGCTGCGGCGGATAAGCGATACTTCGGTATCGGCCAGCGGCTTGCCCTTGAGCAGCAATTGGACTTCTGCGGTGGTGTTCGCTTGGGCCGCAGCCGGATTGAACAACGGCACCAGCTCGGCGCGGTCCGGGCTCACTTGCCGCTGGAAGCCGGTCAGCAAGGAGGCCCGCTTCATCGTCGGGATGTCCATGACGGCGACGAACGATTTGGCGCTCCGCAAGGTGCGGCTCGCCGCATCGGCTCCCTGGAAGATGCTGTCTCCCTCCACGGAGACGATATAGGCTCCAGGCTGGGAGGAGGAGAAGGAAGAGACAAAATAGTTGTTCACCGCCGGCTCCGTCTCTGTCGCCGCTTCGCCCGCGTAGAAGCGCGTATCGGTAATGTCGATCTTTTTGCCCGCCGGGCTCACGACGTAGACTTGCGAGGAATCCGGGCTCCATTGGCCGGCGATGCGGTAGCTGCGGTGCTCATTGGAATGATTGCCGAGCATCATGTCGACATAGGCGACCTCGCCCGCGCCAATGACGGGACTGTTCGTCTGCGACCATCCGTCATGCGCGAGCGCGGGGATGGCGATCGTGGCGGACAGCAGCGTGCCCAGCAGGATGCTGGCGGTTTTTTTCATGTTCATACCTTTATCCCAACCCTTCCATTGCGAAATTGTGATCCAGATCACGCTTCCACAGTGTAACCGAGCTGCTTACGCCTGACATGACTCCATCTAGCTATAAAATGTAGCAATCACGTGAACATTCCTCGCCGGCGGAAGCGGGGGCTTATCCCGGCCGTCCGGCGGCTTCGGCCAAAACTGCAATTCTGCAGCTTTTTTCTGTACGCCCGATCGGGACCAAGGAAATCCTGCAAATGTGCAGCAATCTCCTCCGTTTTGGGCTGGGTGGAAGGGATTTGGGGCGAAAAGCTGCAGCTGTCAGGCTGTTGAGAAAGAAGTTTTGAGTAGGAAAATGGATATTTCCACCATTCTGAAAACTGCACCATTTCCCTAGACACGCCCATCCGGCAGTCGAAATCCGCAAAACTCCACGATTTCTCCAGACGCTCCTATTCAGTAAGCGAAATCCTGCATAAACTCCTAGGCCCCCTAATTAAACTGGAGCTTCCGGCTCCAATATTATAAGCTGTTATCAGAGGGGGACAACTAGTATGGGAAAGCACTTTAGCAAGGAAAAACGCCTGCAAATTGTAAAGGAAGCAATGGCCGGCATTAAGGTGGGAACACTTGCCCGAATGTACGGTGTCCATCCGGAGACGGTACGTGTTTGGGTTAGAGACCACCGTGACGAAATTAGCCAAGAGGAGATACCCGCAGCAGACGAGCATCTGCAAGAACTCCGTCGACTTCAAGAGGTAGAGGCAAAGTTCGAGCAGGCAAAAAAGCTCCTGGGTGAAAAAGAGCTTGAGATCGAGATCCTGCGAGAAGTCGTAAAAAAGAAGAACCCCGCTTATCTGAAAGACTTGAAATAGCAGAACCGTTTATTAAGCGGGGGCATGCAGCAGCTAAAGTTCTGCGTATCCTGAAAGTTCGCGAATCGACGTACTATGGCCGGAAGAAACGAGAGGCATCCAGTACCGAAGAACAGGCTTCATGCGCTCTAAAAGGGCGTCCTGTGCCTGGATTTTCCTCTACGAACACGGGCCGGAAAGTTTCAGATGAACAGATTAAAGAATGGATGCTCGAACTCCTGGAAGGAGAAGAGCACATTTATGGGTATAAGAATTTGGCGCTGTGCCTCCGCAAACAACGTGGATTGATTCTAAACAAGAAAAAGGCGTACCGCATTTGCAAAGAGTTAGGAATTCTTCAGAAACAACGGAAGAAAACAAGCAAACATCCTCGAAGAGTACCGAGAAACCGGACGGTAACCGGGGTGAACCAGCTATGGCAAATTGATATTAAATATGGGTACGTGATTGGTCGCCAGCGTTTCTTTTTCGTGCTCAGTATCATCGATGTATTTGACCGCGTCGTCGTCGGACAATACCGGGGTTCCGTGTGTGAGGCCAAGCACGTCGTACAGACACTATGCCGGGCGCTACAAGAACGCCTGAATCCCGGCGATGAGTTGCCCACCGTCCGCACCGACAACGGGCCTCAGTTTGTCAGCAAGTTGTTTGGTGATACGTGCGAGAGTCTGGAGATCGTCCATGAACGCATCCCGCCACGCAGTCCGAATATGAACGCCTACATTGAGTCATTTCATAGCTTACTCGAACGTGATCTGTTCAGCCTGACGGAATTTATGACATTTGAAGAGGCCTATGAAGCACTTGATCGTTACATGGATTTCTACAACAACCGCAGAATGCATGGTAGCCTAAAGAGCATGTCACCATCGGAATACTCAAAGTGGGTCATGACGCTGGAGGACCGATCAAAATATCATCGGGCCGTGTAACCACGCGAAATAGGAAGCAATTCTAAGAACGCATCTTTTTTGGTGGACATGACTCCAGATATAGGGGGCCTAGCCGTAAATACAGCAATTCGATAGGGACGACGATTCCAGAAAGGGAATCCTGCAAAATTACAGGAATTTCCCCCGTTTCGCTTCGGCTTGAAGCAAAAGGGCCTAAAATGATGCAGATTTCCAGCAATTCCTCGGGATGTGGACTCATTAAGCCGAAATTCCTGTAAAATAGCAGCAATTTCCTCCGCACGTCCAAGCCCCAGGAGGCAACGATGCTTCGAGCAGGCCGATAATGCTTCCAGCAGGCCGGATAATGCGATGATGCCCCCAGCATCCGACGCGGTCGCTTGGATCCCGTAACATCAGGCCATTGAGTAGTCTATGGGGCTTTTTACTTGTGATTGATCTCTTCTCCCGGTAGAGAAAATCGATTTAAAACACTCTAAGAGCCAAAGTTTGGATGACGAAAATGGACCATCTCCACCCCTTCACAAAAAAACAGGGGTTTTCCAACAGCCTGAGCTGTGCAGCATTTTCAGCCGAACCTCCCCTTTGAAGGGGAAAATGCTGCACCTATGCAGGAATCAAGCCCCTAGAAATGCAGCAACCCGCATGGGTGCCGTCCATGCGGGTTCGCAACGATTTCAACTATTGGGGCAGGGCGGAGCATGGGCAGAGCGGAGCATGGGCAGAGCGGAGAAGCCCGCGCTACATCGACGCCTGCAGCTCCGCCCCGCCGGCGCGGGAATGACGCACCAGTTCGGCGTAGCTGCCGCCCTGCTTCAGCAGCGCCTCGTGATCGCCCTCCTCGATGACGCGGCCGCCGCTCATGACGATGATGCGGTCGGCATGTTGAATCGTCGAGAGGCGATGCGCGATCACGATCGTCGTCCTGCCCTTCGAGACGACATTCAAGGCCTGCTGGATGAGGCGCTCGGTGTGCGAATCCAGATGGGCCGTCGCCTCGTCGAGAATCAGGATGCGCGGCTCGAACACGAGAATCCGGGCGAAGGAGATCAGCTGACGTTCGCCGGCAGACAGCCCGCTGCCCCGTTCCGAGAGACGCGTGTCATAGCCGCGCTTGAGCCGCTTGATCATGCTGTCCGCGCCGACCGCCTGACAGGCCCGGATGACCCGGTCTCGCGGCACATCCTCCTGGAACAGGCGGACATTGTCCACAATCGTGCCGGAATAGAGATACGGGTCCTGCTGGACGAGGCCGACGATCCGGTGCAGCGTCTCTTGCTTCATCCGGCGAATGTCGATGCCGTCGATCTCGACGCTGCCCTGGCGGACATCATAGAAGCGCGCCAGCAGACTGACGAGCGAGCTTTTGCCCGCGCCGGTCGTGCCGACAATTCCGATGAATTCCCCGGGAGCGATATGCAAGTCGAGATCATGCAGCACATCGCGGTTCTCGACATAGGCGAAGCGGATATGGTTGAAGTCCGCCTGGCCGAGAACCTCTTCCGGCTTCACCGCAACCGTCTGACCGGGTTCCGGGTCGGTCACCTGCGGCGCGGCCCGGAAAATGCGCCAGAGACGTTCCATCGACACCGTCGTCGACTGGAGCGTGTTCCATTGCTGGGTAATCTGGTTGATGGGCTGGAAAAATTGGCGAATATAATTGATAAAGGCGTAGAGTACCCCGAATTCCAGCGCTTTGTCCAGCACGGCCATGCCGCCCAGCCAGACGACGAAGGCAACGGACAGGTTGCCGAGCATATCGAACGAGCGGTTGAACAAAATGCTCGTGCGCACTTCCCGCAAATTTTCGCGCAAATAGCTGCGGTTGCGGCTGGTGAACCGGCCGGTCTGCTCTTTTTCCTGATGGAACGCTTGAATCAAGCTCATTCCGGCCAAGTTCTCGGCCAGAAAAGCGATAAGCCGCGACAGCTCCCCCCGCACCCGCTGGTAGGCCGACCGCAGGAGCGAACGGAAAGCGGCCGCGATAGCGAAGATGACCGGGAACAGCAGCAGGCAGTACAGCGCGAGCTGCGCATCCAGGGAGAACATGAAGGCGACGACCAGCAAGAGCGACAAGCCGTCGCGCACCAGGCTCAAGAGCACTTGCGTAAAAAATTGGTTGATCGTCTCCGTGTCGCTGGAGACATTCGTCACGAGACTGCCGATCGGATTGCGGTCGAAGAAGGACATCGACTGCTTCGAAATATGGCGGAACAGATCTTTGCGAAGCTGGCCGACGATGCTTTGCCCGACCTTCTGCAGCAGGTTCGCTTGAACGTAGGAGAAGACCAGGCTGACCGCCGCCAGCAGGAAGTAGCAGCCGCCGAGCAGCAGCAGCGTCTCTGCCCCGTGCGCGCCCGTCAGCAAGTTCTCGTCGATCGCCACCTTCACCAGATACGGCTGCAGCAGATCCGCGCCGATGGCGAAGAAGGTGCAGACGAACACCGCGAGGAAGGTGAGCCGGTACGGCTTGGCGTAGGCCAGCATCGCCGCGAAGGAACGCATGCGATCCTCGCGCGAGATGTCCTGCGCGGCATTCGGCTTCGCGCTTGCGGCTTCACGCATCGAGCATCCCCTCCTCTTGAATGGCATGCAGCGAAGCATAGTAGCCGCCCTGGCGGAGCAGCTCGGCATGCGTGCCGCGCTCCGCAATCCGCCCCTCATCGAGGACGACGATCTCGTCCGCATGGCGCACCGCGCTGATGCGATGGGCGATGATAAGCGTCGTCAAGCCCTTGCGGGCGCGGCGCAGATTCGCCAGGATAGCGGACTCGGTGACGACGTCCACGGCGCTGACGCTGTCGTCCAGGATCAGGATCGGCGCGTTCTTGATGAGCCCGCGGGCCAAGCTGGTGCGTTGGCGCTGGCCGCCGGACAAGGTAAGTCCCCGCTCGCCCAGCTTCGTGCCGAATTTGTCGGGGAATTCCTCGATATTGCGGTAAATGTCCGCCAGCTTCGCCGCTTCCTGAACCGGACCGTCATCGATCTCGCGGTTATAAAAAGCGATATTGTCGCGAATCGTCGTACTGAACAAAAATCCGTCCTGCGGGACGTAGGCAATCTGCGTGCGCAGGCTCTCCAGCGTCAGATGCCGGATATCGCCGCCGCCGATAAAGACGCTTCCCTCCGGCGGATCGTATACCCGCAGAAGCAGCTTGACGAGCGTCGTCTTGCCGCTTCCCGTCTTGCCGACAATGCCGAGCGTCTTGCCCGGAGCGACGCGGATGCTGATATCCTCCAGCGAGGGGGTATCGCTTTCCGGATAAGTGAAGGACAGATGGCGCAGTTCCAGCTCCGCCTCCCCCGGACGCAGCGCAACCGCCTCTGCCGCCTCCTGGATATCCGGCTCCTCTTCCATCAGCCGGTTCAGCCGGTCCAGCGACGCGCGGGAGCGCAGGATCGTATTGATCACGTTGCCAATCTGCTGCAGCGGCGTCATGATCATGCGCAGGTACAGCGTCAATGTAACGAAGTTCCCGAGCGACAGCTGTCCGCGGATGGACATCATCCCTCCGTATGTGATCGCTAACGCCAGCGACAGCGCGCCGGCGAACGGGATCAGCGCCTGGAACAAGGACGTCATCCGCACGAGGCGAAGCTGATTGTCGCGGATATGGTCGACCGTCCCGTCGAAGCGGGCTTGGGCGATATGCTCCACCGCGAACGTTTTCGTTACTTTGATGCCGCCGAATTGTTCTTCCGCGGATTCCGTCATCCCGGCAAGCGCATCCTGCACGGCGCGGGAGCGCATGCGAATGCGGGGGCCGAAGTAGACGACGAACAGCGGAATGGAGAGGAGCGGCAGGACGCAGACCAAGACCAGATGCAGGGGTATATGGCTCAGCATCATCATCACGAGGACGGATACGAGCAGAATCGTGGCATTCGTCATCTGATTGACGCCGTTGGCGATGGATTCACGGACGGCCCGGACATCATTCATGAAGTAGCTAAGCAGCTTGCCGACCCCGTTTTTGGAATAATAATGCTCGCTCAACCGGGTGAATTGCCCGAACAGCCGCTGCCGCGTATTGAACTCGAACAGCCGGCCGAGACGGTGGTTCATGTACTGTCCCAGGCCGAAGAGCACGCCATACCCGACGCCTATCGCCGCGAGCCAGAGGCTGTAATGAATGACCGCGCCCCGCGTCAGCCCCTTCTGCTGCAATTCATCGGTGAACTGGCCGAGCAGGGCGGGGTAGAACGAATTGATAACGTTGGCGGCCGCCATGAACAGCACCGCCGTCACATAAAAGAACCAGTGAGCCCGAACATGACCGAATAACAATGACTTTCCTTTCATCTTCACTCTCACATCCCGTACCGTTATCGAGTCCGGCGCCGTCAGAGATCGCGATCGGATCCGCAGTCCTTGAAGGCCGGCGGAACGGATCCATCCATGTCTCTCATCGGCATGTTCGCCTCCTTTCAGGACCATTATGTCAACATATAGATAATAAAACAATTGGAATAACCGTTCAATCTATTTGTTTACGAATTGTTCACTTGATTTTTGCCCCGGCATCCCCTTGGGCCCTGCTTTCGGCTTGCTCAAGCCTTCCTCCGGCCCCCCGAATGCAACAATGGCCGTGCTCTCTCGAGGAGAACACGGCCGATGCCGATGAGACACATATCCTTTTTGCATTATACGGTGAATTTCGTCAAGGCTTCCCGCAGATTGCCCGACAAGCGAGTGAGCTCTTCGGACGAGAGGGCCAATTCTTCCATAATGGCATTTTGCTCTTCGGTCGCGGCAGCAATCGACTGCACGTTGGCCGACGATTCCTCGGAAATTTGGATAATGCCCTGAACCCGCTCCAAAATTTCTTTCGCGTTCAGATTGACCTCCTGCACGATCGCGTCGACCATTTCCACATTGCTCGACACTTCCTGAATCGTCTTGACGATCGCTCCGAACACTTGCCCGGTCTGGTTCACGCTCTCCATGCCCGACTCGACCAGCTTCGTGCTCTTGCTCATCGACTCGACGGCCTGGAGCGTATCAGCCTGAACGAGCGAAATGATTTCCTGGATTTCCAGCGCAGCCTGATTCGATTGATCGGCCAGCTTGCGCACCTCATTGGCGACAACCGCGAAGCCAAGACCGTGCTCGCCCGCCCGGGCCGCTTCAATCGCCGCGTTCAGGGCCAGCAGATTCGTCTGTCCCGCAATCTCGGTAATAATCTGGATAATCTCGCCGACCTTGCCGGAACGATGCTCCAATTCGGTGATGACGACGGAGCTGGATCCGACGTTTTCCGCCAGCTCGTTCATCTGGCTCACCGTGTCCTTGACCATGACGCTGCCGCTCGATACCAGCTCGCTGGCGCTCGCGAAATCGCTCGTCATCGACTTGACGACCTGCTCGACTTCGCCGATGGCCATCGTAATGTCCTCCATCGTGCCGCCGATATTGCGGAGCATGCGCGCTTCCTCGTCGACCCCCTGCGAGATATCCTGCAAGGAGAGGGTCACCTGCTCAGAGGCTTTGCTCGTCTCCTGCGCGCTGTGGACGAAGTCTCCCGAGGTGACGGTAACCTTGTCGCTTGTCGCGACGACCTGTTCGACGAGATTCCGCAGATTCGAGGTCATATTGTCTACCCCGCGGGCGACCATTCCCCATATATCCTGCCGGTTCACATCCATGGAGAGGCGCTGCGTCAAATCGCCGCTTCCAATCCGGTCCAGCGTCTCGGCCACTTCATGGATCGGCTTCACCATGAACCGATTCACAAGCAGCCATATCGTTCCGCAAATCACCAGGATGGAGGCGATCGCAACCGCAAGCAGCATCAACTGATAGTATCCGACCCCGTCGCTGAAATCGAGCAGGCTGGACACGATGATGACGCGGTACTTCCCGGCTTGGCCGGATACGCCATATTCCAGTTGATTATCCAGGAACATGCTTCCTTGTGGCGACTCCAGCAGCGGCTTCAACTGCGGATAATCGGCCAGCTTCGTCTTCTCTGCGGCGCCTGCGGCCGCCGCGATCTCGTTGCCGTCGACAATGAGCGCGAAGCTGTGTTCCCGGAGAGCGATGTTTTCAAGCATTTCATCCGGATTCAAGTCGCCGCCGCGTTCGATCAAGCTGATGACATGGGAGACGTCTTGCTCCGTATCTTTAATCATCAAGTCCGTTATCGTTTCTTTTAAAAAGTTGACATTGACCATGCTTGTCGCTGCAATGATTAGCAAAGTCAAGAGCGTCATGGGCACGAGGATTCGCGCCAACAGCGACTTATGCCACCAGTTGCCCATGAATTTCAGCCGTTTGGTCACGGATGTGATTTGAGCGTTCATTGTCTTCTCACCTTCGGGTTGTATTCGTTGAACACGACTCATTCAAGTTGTGTACGTTACAGGCCGCTATGCGGAAAAAGACTCCCCGCATCGCGGGCAAGTCTTTTTCGCATCAGTCCGCACTCTCTTATTTAAAGCTGTCGAGATATTTGTCGGCTTCTTCGTAGCTCTGGAATACGCCGTTGTCGCCGCCGAGCTCCTTAATCAACCGGGACAGCTGCAGCTTCGTGAGCGCCGAGCTGACGATCATGGCCGAGCCGAGAATTTTCTTCTTGGCCATATATTCGCGCAGGCCAGACAAATATTCATTTACGTCGGCCGGAGCCGGTTGCGCATCCGCCATGTCGATGCAGAACGTGTATCCTTCCTTCGCCTTGTCAACATATTGGCGGGCCGTTTTGTCATACTCCTTCGCCTCGTCCATGCCCATCATGCCTTCAAGCTTGATATAAATGCGGTTCTTTGCTGCGTCGTATTTTACGTTAAACATAGTTGTAAGTCCTCCTCAAATGTAGTCGTTTTTGATCGTTAGAAATCATGCCATGGCAGGATGCGTCCGGCATTCCCGCTGTCAATCCGCCTCTCGATGTTGTGCTCTCTTATCCCCTCCCAGACGTGGTCTACCCCTGCCGCCGCGGCGCGAACCAGTCCAGCGTAACGCACCGTGCCGCTCCGATTGCCCGTATCAATCCATTTCGGCGCGCGTCAATGCGTATCCGTCTGCATCGGTCCGTATCCAACGCACCAGTCCTTACATCCGTATCAGGCCGTATTTGTACTTATTGACCACACTAGGCCTGACAGGTGAACCGGCTATTTCCGGCTTGATGCTTGCGGCAGGAAGCCTACCGCCTCGGCATGCGCAAGCAGCCGCCGGAATTCCGCCGCGGCCGGCTTCGTCCATGCGAAGCCCAGGCGAGCGAGCAGCGCTGCCGTCCGTTCCGCCGTATGCACGAATATGGTCCCGTTCGATGCTTCATCCATCCAGCCGTTGTGCAGCAGCACGCTCTCGACCGCCTCCCGGTTCTCTTCCCGCTCGAAGCGGGCGTACAGTTCCTCGAAGAACGGACCGGCAGCCAGCGGCTTCACCGTGGTGCCAGGATGAGCGGCCAGCAGGTCGGCCAAGCTGATCAGATGCGGGTTGTACACGTGATACGTGCCGTTGTACAGCGCCGGCTTGTCGAACAGCGTCACGATGGCCGCGCTCACCTGATTGACGAAGGACAAATCGGTATCCGGCTCCGACGCCAGCACCGCCCCCAGGCCAAGATAAGATTTCAGAGTATTGTAAAAAGCGTTGTCCGCAATATTTTCCTGGAAATGGCCCGTGTCCGAATGGCAGACGATATTGCCGACCCGATAAATGCTCGCCTGCAGACCGCGGGCGCGGGCTTCCTGAATGCGGAGCTCTGCTTCGAACTTCGTCTTCACATAGACGTTATGATGCTGCTGGCCGAGATCCCCGTCATCTTCCGTGAACAGCGCCTCGGCTCGGCCATCGATGGTGCCCATGCCGACCGACATCGTCGATACATGGTGGAACGCCTTCGGCGTCCGTTCGAGCGCCAGATCAATCAGCCGCTCCGTTGCCGTCACATTGCTCCGCACGAAGTCGTCATAATGGCCGTAATGCTTCACGTTCGCGGCCGCATGAACAATGCAGTCCACTTCGCTGGCGAGCCGCTCGTAGTCCCCGGTCTCGAGGCCGAACCGTTCCGCCGACAGTTCGCCGTTCACGGGATGGATCCGCGCGGCATGCGCCGGGAACCAATCCGGGCCAAAATAGTAAGCCAGCTTGTCGGCCAAGCGCCCGCGCGCCTCGTCCGGCGTCCGTCCCCTTACAATGACGCTGATTTCGCTGCCCGTGCGCGAGATGATCTCATGCAGCAGATAAGCGCCCAGATAGCCGGTCGCTCCCGTCAGCAGCACGTGGCGGTACTCGGTCCGGCGCTCCGCCTCCGAAGGAATCCGGCCTTCGATCCCGCTGCGGTAACGGCGGCGCGCTTCCGCCACGGCCGGCGCTTCCCCGTTCGGGGCCGCGGCGTACCGTTCGCGTATCCGCGCCAGCTTCTCCTGCAGATGGTTCGGCCGGTATTCAATGCGGCAGGCGAGCTGCCGAACCGTCGGATACGCGAAGATATCGGCGACATCGACGATGAATTCCTGCTTCAGCCGGGCAACCAGCGTGATTGCCTTCAAGGAATGGCCGCCGATATCGAAGAAGTTATCTTCGACGCCGACCTGCGCCAGCCCAAGCACCTCCTGCCACGCGTCGGCCAGCTTCTGCTCGATCTCGTTCTCCGGCGCAACCATGCTCCCGGACGCGCCTTCGAGCTTCTCCGGCTCCGGAAGCTTCGAGCGGTCGATCTTGCCGTTCGTCGTCAGCGGCATCCGCTCCAGGAAGGCGTAATAAGACGGCGCCATATAATCCGGCAGCCCGGTCAGCACATAGGCGCGGACATCGGCCGCCGTCAGCGCGCCTTCCGCCACGATATGGGCGCAGAGCGCCTTCTGCCCCGGCGCTTCCTCGCGCACGGACACGAGCACGTCCTTCACCTGCGGATGAGTGCGGATCTGCGCCTCGATCTCGCCCAGCTCCATGCGGAAGCCGCGAATTTTGACTTGATGATCCTTGCGCCCGAGGAATTCAATATTGCCATCCGGCAGCCAGCGCACCAGATCGCCGGTCTTGTAGATTCGTTCCCCTGGCCGGAACGGGCTGTCGATGAACTTCTCGGCGGTCAAGCCGCTCCGGTTCAAGTAGCCGCGAGCGACGCCGTCGCCGCCGGCCCACAGCTCGCCCGGGACGCCGATCGGCTGCAGCTTGCCGAACGCATTGACGACATAAGCCGTCGAATTGGCAATCGGCTTGCCGATCGGGATCGAGCCAGGGCGCTCGCCGGCAATCTCGTAGCAGGCCGTGAACGTCGTGTTCTCTGTCGGCCCGTACCCGTTGATGATCGTGATCGGCGCGCTCGCTTCGCGCACCCGGTAAATATGCTTCGGCGAGAGCACGTCGCCGCCGACGAGCAGCGTGCGCACCGGACGGAACAGCTCCGGATTCTTCTCCGCCAGCTGGGTGAACAGCGGCGAGGTCAGCCACATCATCGTGACCCCGTGGCGTTGAATCGCTTCGGCCAGGGCGGTCTCATCCAGAATCGTCATTTTGTCGACGAGCACCAGGCGCAGTCCGTTCAGCAGCGCTCCCCAGATCTCGAACGTCGAAGCGTCGAACACCAGCGAGCCCGTCTGAAGAATGCAGTCGTCCTCCCGGAAGGAGACGAAATTCGTATTCTGCACGAGCCGGATGACGTTGCGGTGGGTCACCATGACCCCCTTCGGCTTGCCTGTCGATCCCGACGTGTACATCAGATAGGCGAGATCCTCCGCCTCATTCACGCTGTCCGGATCGATCGCCGCCCCTTCTTCATCGCTTGGGCCGTGCGCGGCCGCTTCGAACCCGACACGGGCGATATGCGGCGGGAGCTGCCCTGCCAGCGACCCGCTCGCAAGCACGAGCTTCGCGCCGCTGTCCTCCAGCAAGTAATCGACGCGATCCGCCGGATAATCCGGATCGATCGGGACATACGCGCCGCCCGCCTTCATAATGGCCAGAACGCCGACGATCATTTCCGCCGTCCGCTCGGTCAAGACGCCGACCGCCTGCTCCCGGCGGACGCCGCGGCGCCGCAGCTCATGAGCCAGCCGGTTCGCCTCCGCATTCAGCTCGGCATAGGTAAGCGAGCGCTGCGGATCGGTGACCGCCGTGCAATCCGGCGTGCGCCGCGCCTGCTCCTCGAACAGGCCGTGAATCGTCGCCTCGCGCGGATAGTCGGCTTGCGTCCGGTTGAACTCGGCGACGATCCGCTCCCGTTCCCTCGCCGTAATCATGTCCAGTTCGCCGATGAGGGCCTCCGGCTTCCGCACCGCCTCCTGCACGAGCTGCAGGAAGTGCCCCGCCAGCCGCTCGATGGTATCCCGGCGGAAGAGAGCCGTATTGTACTCGAAGTTCAGCAAGACGGCATCTTCCCGCTCCACGGCCTCCAGCGTCACGTCGAACTTCGAGGTGCCGTTATGATAAGGAATGGCCTCGCAGGCCGCGCCGCCGAGCTCAAGCGTCGTATTGCCCATGTTCTGCATGACGAAGACCGTGTCGAATAGCGGGTTGCGGCTCATATCCCGCGGGTAGGACAGCCGGTCGACCAGTTTGTCCAGCGGATAGGTCTGGTATTCATACGCCGCCAGCAAGCTCTCCTTCAGCTCGGCCAGATAGTCCGCGAAGGATTTGCCCCCTTCCGGATAGCTGCGAATCGGCAGCGTGTTGACGAACATGCCCATCATCCGCTCCAGATCGGGATGCGTCCGGGCCGCGACGGCGCAGCCGACGATAATATCCTCCTTGTCCGCATAAGCGGCCAGCAGCAGATTGTACACGGCGAGCAGCGCCATGTAGAGCGTCGTCCCCCGTTCCGAAGCCAGCTTCTTCAGCGCGGCGGCATCGGCGGCCGGCAGCGCCGCCCGGACGATATCTCCCGCGAAGGTCTGCATCGGCGGCCGCGGGAAGTCGGTCGGAAGCTCCAGCACCGGCAGCTCGCCTTCCAGCATCCGCAGCCAATACGCCTCTCCCGCTTCCTGCTCCCGAAGTTCCCGCTCCGCCTGCCATTCGGCGTAGTCTTTGTAATGCAGCGTCTGCGCCGGAAGCTCCCGGCCCGCATACAGAGCGGCCAATTCCTCGGTCAGGAGGCTCAGCGAGGTGCCATCGAAGACGATATGATGAACGTCAAGCAGCAGCGCCGCCTCGCCTTCCGCGAACCGGATCCAGGCCGCCCGCAGCAGCGGCGCCTCCTCCATTCGGAACGGCCGCAGGAACGAGGCGGCCGCCTCCTGTGCCGTGCGGCCATCGGCCTCCAGCCGCTGCATAGCGAAGTCGACGGCCGGATGCACCCGCTGCACGACTTCGCCGTCCTCCCAATGGAAGGATGTCCGCAGCGCCTCATGGCGCTCCACCAGCTTCCGGAGGGCCCGCTCCAGCCGCTCTGGTTCGCAATCTCCCGGCAGGCGATAGAGGAGCGGCACATGGTACGCCATGCCGATATCTGCCCGCTGCTGCAAGGCGTACATCCGCTGCTGAGCCGGGGCGAGCCGGTAATGCGGCTTGTCCGGCGCAGACTCGATCGCTTCGAAGCCGCCCTGCTCCAGCTGGGCGATTAGCGAGGCGAGCGAGCGGATATACGGCATCTCGAACAGCAGCTTGAAGGAGATGTTCACCTGGAACGTCTCATAGATTCGCGCCTGCAATTGAGCGACCTTGAGCGAGTGTCCGCCCAGCTCGAAGAAATGATCGTCGATGCCGATCGGCTCGATGCCAAGCAGTTCCTCCCAGATAGCCGCCAGCTTGCGCTCCGTCCCGTTCGTCGGGGCCGCGTAATGGATCGCCGCCCGCTCTTGCCGCTCAGGCCGCGGCAGCTTGGCCCGGTCGATTTTGCCGTTGATCGTGAGCGGCATCCGCTCCAGGAACATGAAATAGCCGGGAACCATATATTCCGGCAGCTGCTGCGCCAGATACGCTCTCAGCCCGGCCGCGTCCAGCCCGCCTTCCGCGACGACGTAGGCGCATAACGCCTTCTGGCCCGGGGCTTCCTCGAAGTCGGCGACGAGCGTCTCTTTCACCTGGCTATGGCTGTGAATGCGGGCTTCAATCTCGCCGAGCTCCATCCGGTAGCCGCGAATTTTGACCTGATGGTCCTTGCGGCCGACGAACTCCAACTGGCCGTCTTCGCATAAGCGGACCAGATCCCCGGTCTTGTAGATTCGTTCCCCCGGCACGAACGGACTGTCGATGAACATTTTTTCCGTCAGATCGTCACGGTTCAAATAACCGCGGGCCACGCCGTCTCCGCCGACCCACAGCTCCCCGGTCGCCCCGGGCGGCTGCAGCTTGCCATGCGCATTGACGACATATATCGTCGAGTTCCCGATCGGCGTGCCGATCGGAATCGGGCCCTCCCGCTCTTCCTTCAGCTCATAGCAAGTCGAGAAGGTCGTATTTTCCGTCGGACCGTAGATGTTCGACAGCCGAATCGGCGCGCACTCCTGCGCAGCCCGGTAGAAATGCTTCGGGGACATCAGCTCGCCGCCGACGAACAACTGGCGCACCGGCTTGAAGATGGCCGGATTGCGGTCAACGAGCTGGAGGAACAACGCCGTCGTCAGGAACATCGTCGTGACGCCGAAGCGGCGCAGCGCTTCATCCAATTGACGGCTGTCCAATATCGTCGTCTTATCGACCAGCACGAGGCCGATGCCATTCAAGAGGGAGCCCCAGATTTCAAAAGTGGACGCATCAAAGACGAGCGACCCGGTCTGCAACATCCGATCTCCGGGCTGGAAGCTCACGTAATTCGTGTTTTTGACGAGACGGACCACGTTGCGATGAGTCACCATGACCCCCTTCGGTCTGCCGGTCGATCCCGACGTGTAGATAATGTAAATCAGGTCCTCCGCGCTCCCGGCCGGCTCCGGGTTATGGCCCGGCTGATCGGCCCAAGCCGTCGCCTCCAACGGCACCTGCACCGCATCCGCCGGCAAGCGTCCGGACAGTCCGGCGCTCGTCAGCACGAGCCGGGCCCCGCTGTCTTCCAGCAAATATTGAATCCGATCCTGCGGATGATCCGGATCGATAGGGACGTACGCGCCCCCGGCCTTAATGATCGCGAGAATTCCGATGACCATCTCCGCCGTCCGCTCGGCGAGTATGCCGACGGCTTGCTCGCGCGCGACCCCTTGCGCACGCAAATAATGAGCAAGCCGGTTCGCCGTTTCGTTCAATTCCTTGTATGTAAATTGGCGGCCTTCTTCGATGATGGCCGGTTCGTCAGGAGTGCGGGCCGCCTGCTCCTCGAACAGGGACGGCACCGTCCGGTCCTTCGGATAAGGATACTGTGTCCGGTTATGCCTCTCGATGTAGCGCCGGATTTCCTCCTTCGTCAGAAGATCCCACTCTCCGATCGGCTTGTCCGGGGCTTGCGCCGCCTCCCTCAGCATCTGGTTCAACTGTTGGCCCATCCGTGTGGCGGCATCCAGGCTGAAGCGCTCCGGCCGATAATAAATCGTAAATAAAAACGGGCCAAGAAATGCCGCTTCCCGCCCCAAAATCCGGGCATGCAGGTCCCCGTCCGAAATCTCGGCTCTCGTCTTGCCCGGCACCTCGGCATCCTGGCACCAGCAGCATGTGGTAATGTCGCCGCTTGCGCCCGAATCCTCCCCGCCGGTCTGCAGTTGGCCGCACAGCGCCTCCGCCGCGCTCCACAGCGTCTCCTCCGGACGAACCGCCACCAGCACGCCGTCCCGGCTCCGGCTGGCCATCGCAAGAAGAACGACTTCCTCTGCGTTATGGTACCGCGCAACCAGACCGCTCCATGCCACGCCCACTGCAGCCTCCAATGTGACCGAACGGGTGCGTGTCAGCTGTTCCAGACCATCCACGATGGCGGAAGGAATCTCGAATGTATGGGCGTCATAGCCCGTAAGCTGTTCGGTTGTAAATGGAATGGCAGACAAATTGATTCAGCTCCTTCTCATTGACGAACAATAGGGTTGGAACCTATCCAATAATTGTTCCAATGTCCAATGCTCTATGGGCGCAATCTTGGAATCGACACCGCATGCCGTCACACAATACCCGGCATCCAGACCCTCCATTCGGGTAAAGACATATCCCCGCGCATGCCAGACGGACGGAAGCCGCCACGGGTGAACTCCGTCCGGCAGGATCTCCAGTTCATCCAGCGGACCGTATCGTCCGGTTCCGCGGGCTTTGAGATAGCTCTGCTTGGCCGTCCACAGCCAATGGAGAAAGCGGGCGCGCGCATCCGCGTCCAGGCCGGAAGCGATCCGGTATTCCCGGGACGTGCATAACAAACGCGCCTCCTCTGGCTTCATAGGCCTGATCCGCTCGATATCGATGCCGACCTCGCAGCGATCGATCGCCGTCACGATCCAGCAACCCGAACGCGATATATTGAAAAATAGGGAACTGCCTGGGGCCATATACGGCTTGCCGAACCGGTTCCGGATGAATGCGATCTCGTCATTCCTCCTCCCGGTCAGACGGCAAATCTGACAGCGGGCGAGAACTTCGGCGATAACCATGAGATGACGATCCGCACGCCGGCTCAGTCTCGCGTAACGCTCCTGCCGTTCGGCAGACAGGAAGGGAACAAGACGTTGAACCAGGCGATCGTCGGTATGGTGGTCCCAGCGGAGAGCAGCAATCTTCATAGGCTTCAACATCCTCTATAGAAAGAAAAAAGGCTACTTCCAGCAATAGCCTCATCACCATAAAGAACGTGAATGGTCCCCTATTCAACATGGCAACCCGGCCGCCATAGCTCCATGAAGGAGAGTTAGGCCCGAGGCTTTGCGTCCTTGCCTTTCGACAAGTTTGCCTTTATCAAGTTTTGTTGTATGTAAACGGTACGGTTGCTTCTCTCTCCGCGGCAGTAGCTCTCTCTGTATAGCGTCATGCTTCAATACCCATACTACGAATAAAAATATAGATACGAGCGTGAGCCGATAATGCGAAAACTGTTGATTACGAACCGTCATGGATGGAATATTTATTCCTTGAACCGCTTGACGTCCACCATCCAAGATCCGAAGCAGCGGAGCAAGGTGGAGGCCGTCCGTCTTGTCATGTCCGGACACACTGCCAAGGATGTCGCGAAGCAGTTGGGCATTCACCGCCAGACGGTATCGAACTATGTAAAAATTTTCAACGACGGCGGCATCGAACAACTGCTATCCAATGTTGCATCTCCCGGGAAGCCAAGAATACTCACCCCTCAGCAGGAAGAAGAACTGATCGGCATCATCAGCAGCCGCATGCCTTCTCCCGGCTCATCGACAGGCTGGTCGATGCGCGATATCCAGGATCTGCTCGAGAAGCATTTCCAGGTGCAAATGACGCGGACGGGCGTTCGGGATATGCTTCGCAGATTAGGTCTTAAGTACACCTCTCGCGGTTATGTGCTCCATCGTACCGAATAGCTCCTTCTCAGGCTCTATTCAGAATATCGGCAAATATATGTCGATTGATTAACGCCACCCCTTAATAATACGGAGCAAAATTCGACATTGCAACTCAGTATATGTCACTTTTTGATGAAAAAGAGAATAAAACGTAATAGGTAAATAGAATTATATACCTGTTGAGGATCATGATAAATAAGTCTCATTCGAAAGAAAAAGCAGAGATAAGAGAGAGAAATCATTCTGCGGAGACCGCGTGGCTGCGGGGTGTTTTAGGGTTACGTTCTGGCCTTACGGTATCGTTCTGGGGGATTGCATAACAGTGGGGTTAAGGGGCTTCTGTATGTAAACATATGTAATTAAAATTTTTATGAATGTTCCCCCTGACTTTCGTTGTAATAACCCAAGGAATGAATTCTTTCTTTGCTGTCTATGTGTGGGGGGGAAACCCAACAGCCGGGCCTTTGTAAGCTGAAGATATTAAGGCGCTTGATTTAAAAATACAGAATGATCGATGGATCCTCTTCCGGCTGCTTGACTCTCGTTGCTACCTGTTCTCCATATTTCTCATTAATCCAGTTTGGGAAATCCTTATTTCCGATACAAATTACGTAATAAGTATTGATTACTTTGCCATCTACTATTTCTTCGCGATACTCTTTTATAGGGTGATCCTCACTACATTCATGCACCATCTGTCGAACTCATTCTGTAATTTTTTGATCTGAAGAGCAACGTCATCTCTGCAATCCAAATATAGTGTCCCCGGGGTTCGCTCACTTCCGAAACGTACCTCAACGATCATATTTTTCCTCCTTATCAAATATTGGCTTATGGCCAGAAACCATATCTGGATATATTTTACATACTAACTCTGCTGGCTGCAAGTTAGTAATAAGGCTGCATAGATTTCAAGTTGTTGAGAAAGTCCGAGGGATTTTGTGGCACTTTATTTTTTGTGTGGTGGATCTCGTCTCTCAGTAGAAAAAAATCGGTTTAATACGCTATGGGTGCCAAGTTTTGAATAGGGAAATGGACAATCTCCACCCCTTCGTGAAAATCAGGGGTTTTCCAACGGCCTGAACACTGCACCATTTCCCTAGACACGCCTATTCGGTAAGCGAAATCTGCAAAACTGTACGATTTCTCCAGACACGCCTCTAAGCGAAATCCTGCGAAAATACAGCAATTCGATAGGGGCGACTTTACCAAAAAGGGAATCCTGCAACACGGCAGGAATTTCACCCGTATCGCTTCGACTTGAAGGAAAAGGGCCTAAAATGATGTAGATTGCAGCAATTCCCTCCACACGTTCAAGCCCTAGGAGGCAACGATGCCTCCAGGATTCGACGCGGTATCTTGGATCCCGTAAAATCAGGCCGTTGAGAAGCCTATAGAAATTTTCTCCACTTCTCAATAAGCTCTTTTAACATATCCCCTTTTATCAAGCGGGCCGGGCATCCTATGTCATTCTTCATAAAATCTGCAACTTTTCAAAGACAGATTCAATCAAGCGTGCGTATTTACTTTCACAAAGAAAAAGGAAAGCATCGCCAATGGCGCGCTTCCCCGCTCTCAATACTCATCGCTGCACTAGTTATTGTTCATTCTCCGATCGAACGTCTCCAGCATGTCCTTCGCAATCCGGTGTACCAGCTTCACATCTTCGGCTTCCCGGCCCTTCAACAGCTTGACGTGCAGTTCAAGAGTGCCGGCGATGCCCAGACGCTCCGCATCTACGCTTGCCATGTCGAACGAGAAAAACTGTTCGATGCTGACATCCAGAGCACGAATGATTCGTTCCAGTGAATCCAGCGAAATATTTAAGCTGCCGCGTTCAGCGCCGCCGATATACGAAGCCTTCATTCCGCATTGCTCTCCCAGCTCTGCTTGAGTATAGCCCCTCTGTTTGCGAAGCTCGCGAATCCGTGCGCCTAAAAATATTTTCAAGTCCGACATGCCCGTCACCTCACAGTTAAGCTTATAAAAAACTTCCGGGAAGCAAAATACCCATATACATGCTTTTATTGTTTTTAAAACTTATAAATGTTATTATGTTCTATATGAAGTTATTTATGTTTTTTGCGAGGTGATGATGTGAATGTCAAAATCCACAACGTTCAAGACGTCGTACTATGCAACGAATGGAACGAGCATCTCTGGTATCAGTATAAAGGGCTGTACATGCTCAACAAGGAACATATCGTCGCGCTGCAGCGCGAAGAGAGTCTGTACGGATTTGTTATCGTGGACAGTTCCCCTTACAGTTATTTGCAGCCGCTGACCCACGAACGTTCACGGATGCTTCAGCAAGATTACCCCGCCGTCTTTGCCGCCCTCCAGCCATCCGTGATGAATCCAGCCGTACTGCTTCGCCTGATCGCCTTTACGTATAATGAAGTCAAGACCAAAAGCAAGTATAGCATCTGCATCTCCTTCGCCTCCGACGCACATCCGCTGGACGCGTATGCCTTCTTCCTGCAGACAGGGGCCGATTATGTGCATTTCTTGACAGACCGGAAAGACCGCAATTCATAATTGCGGTCTTGCTGTCCTGCTATCGGTACGGGAGCACGGCCGGATTGCTGCTCAGCGGCTTGGTTGAAGCTGACTGACGCCGGCCCATCGGTCCAGTCAGCCAGATGCCGAACGGCAGCCGATCCAGCAGCATCGTAATTCCAATCGACAGCGCGGCGACGGCGGCCCACGTCATCAAGGTCAATGCGGCATGCATGCCTGCAAGCGGGATCTCGCGGGTAAAGCGGGCAATCTGCCCCAAGACAAGCGCATGTACCAGATAACCGCCGAAGGAATACGTGCCGATTGTGTGCAAAATGCGGTAAGCTCTTCCTTGGCGACGGCAGACATAGAGCGCAAGAGCATACATCAGCGGCATTTGAGCGAGGATAAGCAGGAACACCGACGGCTTGAGATAGGTGGAAATATTCAAATTAATGGGTGCTGCCCCGGCCTCCAGCAGCCGATATCCGGCATATGCGTAGAAGATAATGAACAGCAGCAGGCTCCAGGGCACGCTTCGGCGCATCAGATCGCGCCAGCGCTGCACATGCCATGCGCAGACAATGCCCAACGCGATATAGAAGAAATAGAACGGCAGCAGCATCGTCCGGTGTCCGAGCAGCGGCTGCAGCCAGGCTGGCGCATCCCAGGCCGGAGCCACGCTGTAGGACCAGTACATCAGGCCCGCATAGGCGGCGGCCAATGCCCCCAACAACAGGACAACGCGCCGCACGATCTGTCCCTGCCCGGCGGCATGGGAGCGAATCCTACGCCCGATAGCGCGGGCACCCCGATCAAGCCACGGGAAAAGAAGATACAGTTGGAAGATCATCAGGACGAACCAGAGCTGATAACCGTAAGTCGGGGTAATGAATTGCACCGCCAGCAGCCTCCATCCTTCCGGCTCCAGCAGCTGCCCGCGAAGCGTATAAATCCCGTAAATGATGGTCCAAATGGCGAACGGCGCCAGTATGGCTGCCGCCCGGCGCTTCAAAAAGTTCCCGTAAGGTACGGTGTAATCGTAATTATAGAACAGAATAACCGCCGATAAAAAAACAAACGTTAAGGTCCCATACCGGGTAAAATGATAGATCATTCCAAGGAAAATCGCTTGTTCCGCCGGAATGTCCGGCCGGTAAATATACTCTCCAATAGAGTGCTGGAGCACAATGGCGAAAAACGCAAACGCGCGCAAGATCGTGATTTCGTCAATCCGTTCCTTCCTCGGTGCGGCATGAGACTGATCGACTGCCATGGCCAGTTCCTCTCCCCTCCGTCAACAAGGTGATGTGAACCCCATTGTATCTCATTAACCTGAAAATAAGATAAAAAAACACGGAATGTGTACAGAATGACAAAAAACTTTGTGCAGAGCGCTCCCCCGCCGTTCCGCCCGATCGGCAGCATGCCGCTCCTTAAAACAGGGCAGCCTGTTCATTGGGAGGCTATGCGAAATCCGGAGCGCCGGCCGCCCGGCACGACTCCCGCACCATAAGCTTCGCGCGGAAGACCGGCAGCGGATATGCTTCGTCCGGACTTTCCAATTGGTGGATGAGCCGATTCGTCACGTAAGCGGCCATTTCTGTCCGCGGGATGGACATCGTTGTCAACGGCGGACAGGTGTACCTTGAGATAATCAGATCGTCGAAGCCGACCACGGACAAACGGTCAGGAACCGCTACCTGGTGCTGCCGCAGCACCTTCAGCAGCCCGTATGCCATCAGATCATTGGAGCAGAACACCGCCGCGGGGAGATCATCTGCCTCCAGCCATTGAATAGCGGCGGCCGCCCCGGCCTGCTCGGCGAAGTCTCCGCACCATATGCGTGAATCCGGCACCTCCAGTCCTTGACCAAGTGCCGCGTCGAGAAACCCGGCCAGCCGTTCGGACGAGCAGGGCTGTCCGGTCGGACCGGTAATAATGGCTACGTCACGATGGCCCAGCTCAAGCAAATAGCGGGTCGCCTCATAGGCGCTCCTCCGGTTGTCCAAATAAGGAGCCGGCAGCACAGTCGCGGACTGTGTGACGTTGTTCTGATTGATCACCCCGATCACGCCCCCCGCCCGGCTGACTTGATCGACGATGTCCTGCACATCGGACCAACTGATGAGGAGTCCCGCATCGAGGCGCTTCTGCTCGTATAAGCGAAGCAGCGGGGTTACGTCCGACACGTCCAGTATCGTGATCAGCGTCTGGTACCCCCGTTCCGCGCATTGGCTGATAATGGCGCCCACGATCGCGCCGTAGAACAAATCATCCTCATAGATCCTGTTGTGACTGGCGTCCTGGATAATGAACAGGCCGATCGTCCCCGGGTTGCGGGAGGCTTGCCTCCGGGCTGCCTGAGCCGGTTGTTCCTGATATTCTCTCCCGGCTCTGCGCACATTGGCTGGCGCTTCCGGATGCATGTTGGGGGCACCGCTGACCAGCGGAGGCATGGTGCTGCCCGCTCCTCCCGCTGGCGGGGCCGTAGCGAATCTATCCATATGTAGATATCCCGTTCCTCTTGTCATCATTTGTATCTCCTCAGTGTACCGGAGTCCGTTACCAAGAGTCAACGTTCCACCTGCGGCAACCTGCAATAAATACTTGCTTTTATGATTCAGATTGGCCAAAATAGGAAACGATTCGACATTATTTTCGTATTTCTTGGTATGAAGCCATTGTTCGCATACAAGGGGGCATCGGGAATGAACAAGCCATACATAGCGCAGCCGCTCCGCCGCAGCGCACTTATCGCATCGATGTTCTGCTTCTTGCTTCTCTCCGGCCAGCCCGCGGCGCATGCCGGGTGGTGGGGCACCATCAAGGATATTTCCGAACTGCCCGCCGAAGTCAATGAATTGAAGGAAAATTACCGCCAGACCGTCGACCAACTAGAGCAAGCTCATCAAAATATGGAGATATACCGGCAGGAAAACCAAAAATTAATCGAGCAGAATCAGGAACTCACTCGCATGGTTGCCGAGTTGAAGCGGCTCGAAGAGGAACGCCAGGCGAGCTACCGCAAGATGAGGGCGCTGCTGCTCACGGCGGCCGGCCTTCTGATTGGGTATTTCGTGCTGCTGCGCGGCCTGCGTGTCTGGATGCGGGTTCGGGCAAGATAGGAGGAGTTCCGGATGGAGATCTTAGTTGAACGCGAGAACCATACGAACGGACAAGCCGTCACCTTCCGGGTTCTGGAGGGAGAGCAGGTGAACGTGCTCCATCCGCAGCAGGTCATCGCCTATCGCGGCGCTCCCGACGGGCGCTCCGACCGGCTGATGACCGCCAAGGGCATGTACCGCAAGAAGAAGCTTATCCAGGCCCGCTTCACCGGGCCCTGCGAATTTCTGACCGCGCTGCCCCCCGGGTTCAGCATGAAGCCCGTTCCGTTGACAGGGGAGAGCGACCTGCTCTATGACGTGCGGCATCTGCTGTTCTATACGGAAGGCATCACGATGCAGACCCGCATCTTGAGCATGAAGAACATGCTCGTCACGCAGGATGTCGTCAAGGTGAAGTTCTCCGGTGAAGGGCAGATCGGCATCCTGACCCAAGGCACCGCTTGCGATGCCGAGCTCCACCCGGATCAGCCGCTCTACGTGGACGCAGGCAGCGTTATCGCCTACCCCGAGAACGCGAAGCTGGAACTATGCGTATACGGCAATCATCTGGCCAGCCAACATATGAATTATCATTGGAAGATGACCGGCAGGGGTACCGTCCTGATCCAGGCCGGGCGGCAGAATCAATCGCTCGTGCACGAGATGAACGATGAAGGGCTGTTCAAGCGCATTCTGCGCGAGGTCATCCCTTTCGGGGGCGTATTTATCAAATAGAGCGGGGAGCCGTACCTTCTCGGAAGGAATAGGCCCGCACAAGATCGCCAAGAGCCGATGATCAAACCGCAATTGATCTTCGGCTCTTCGATTCTTCGGTACGTTCGTTCATTGGATGCACCTGCCGCCCTTTTAATGGAGCGGCCTTAGTTTTTTATTTCTTCTTCGGATAACCCCGAAGCCTTGGTGATAAGAGCGATGTCCATGCCGAGAGCAAGCAGTTTCCGGGCCATTTCTTTCTTGCCTTCAGCTATTCCTTCGGTTATGGCTTTGGCCCTCCCCTCAGCTATTCCCTCCGCTCTAGCCCCTGCGATTCGGGACGCCTGGTCCAGCAGATATTTCTGACGGGCTTGGTTTCCCATCTTCGCCTGTCTATCCAGTCTCAAAAATTCCACGGTCGTCATCGCCTTTTTCAGCATGGGTTCGTTCATTGTCAACACCATTTCGTTTTGTCTATACCTTTCAAAAACAATAACCAGTTCACTCCCCCCCCTTCGCCGCCTTACTCCTGTTCTTTCTCCACAGCCGGAAAAGTTACGGTAACCTCGGTTCCGACGCCTTTCTCGCTGTGGAATTCCAGCTTGCCCTGCATCACTTCAATGATGCGGAAGGTCACCATCAGTCCAAGTCCGGTACCCTTCGTCTTGTTCGAGTAATAGGGCTCGCCCAGCCGCGCCAGCTCCTTCCTGTTCATTCCTACCCCGTTGTCCCGAATCCGTATGATGACCTTCCCGTCCTGCTTATGAGCGGCAATCCGGATCCACCCGTTGCTGTGCAGAGCCTCAATGCTGTTCTTGACCAGATTGATAAATGCCTGCTTGAACTTGGACGAGTTCCCTACGATCGCGAGATCCGGCGGCACGTCGAGCGTGATCTCCGCCCCCTGCATGTTGGCCAACGGCAGGAGGACCCCTTGGACATGCTCCAATTCCTCCCCTACATTCAGCAGGGCCAGCTCGTTTAGCTCGGGCTTCGCAAAGGTGAGGAAATCGGTAATTATACCGGATGCCCGATCCAGTTCGGTCAGCGCCAAATGGTAGTATTCCTTCTCTTTTGGACCGGACTGCTTCTCCAGCAGTTGGAGGAAGCCCCGCGTTACCTGCAGCGGATTCCGCACTTCATGGGCAACGGAAGCGGCCAGTTCGCTAATGATCTCCATCTTCTCCGAACGCTGAAGCCGGTGGTTGTACAGCTCCAGTTCTTTCGAATATTGAACGACCTGCTCGTGATTGCGCGCGATTTTGCGGCCCAAAATAATGATAAGCGCAACAACGAATAGCAGGATCCCCCACTTCCAGTACACCATATAATAATAGCCGGGATGAAGCAGGAACCAGATTAATTCGCATCCGGTGATCAGCGCAAAGGCGACAAATCCGACGCAGAACAGAATGGCGTCTTTATCTTTGTGGAAGGCGTAACGGATGGACGCCGAGATCAGCACGACGAACTGAATCAGGATCAGGAAGCCGAGCACGCGAACCGACAGGAAATAGTACAAATCATAAAAGCGGTTATCCGACAAAATATTAAGGAACAGAACGGCCATAGACAGAAGGGAATACGCGGTCTGGATCTGCCGGAGTCTGCGGATGATCCAATACGGGCCCGGGCCGAACATCAATTCGAAATAGTACGTAAGCAACGGGAAGAAGACCAGCATCGCAAAATCATAAATAACGAGCGACCAGACTTCGGTATGGAAAAAATACGTATAGGTAAAGGATGAGTACGTAAAGATCATTACCCCCGCGCATAGAATGAGCACGCAGAGCGACAGCCAGCTTGAGAAAAATATGTTCCGGAGAAACAGCGTGCAAATGAGCATGACAACCGCGATAAGTATGAGGGCGCTCCCCATGACGACATTGACGAGTCCCTTTTTCACATACTCGGGGAGCAGCTTTTGATAGTCTCCGATCCGGACCGTATCGTGAATGCCCAACTGCTCGAAAGGCGTCTTTACGTGTATATAGATGACCTGCTCCTCGGCGCTGCGATCCAGCGCAATAAGCACCGGATTCATGTCGAAGGAGAACATCCGCGAAGACCGGAACAGTCTTCGCCCTTCTTCCGATAATGCCTCTACTTCGCAGGCGTATACCTGTTCAATCCAGAGCCCGGCCTTGTCCCACTGCAGCGGCGGCAGCCTGAAGCGGAACCAGGCCGATTGGGCCCCTTCGGGCTTGCCGGGCACTCCTTCGCGAATATCGATATCTAGCCAACCCTCATCCGTGGAGGCAATGTACTCCCAATCCAGGGCCGACGTCTCCCACAGCACCTGCCATTGCGTAACTTGCAATTCCCCCTGCTCCGATTCCGCAATCAGAAGAGAAGGGCACAGAAGAAAGGCCGCCATGAGAAGCATGAACGACACGGTTGAATATTTAAAAATTGTTCTCATGAGGCACCTCTGTCCGTTCCAATTTGTAATGCGATGGTGAGCCGCAATCCTACACAGGCACTATTTCGACAGTTATCGCTAATTTCCTGCTCTATCCGCCATGAATCCCTTGCTCGGCTTTTATTTTTCGACATTCTGTTTCTTATGTTGTTGCTCCAATGATCAATGGCTTCTATAATAGAAGTACTAGAATGCAGGAATTTTGTCGCAGATCCAGGAAAAGTCCGATTTCGACCCGGGAGGACAGTAATATGGAATGGTTCGACGAATACATGGAGGATGTGGAGGCGATATTTGCAGAGGCGGCGCGCCTTGTCTCATCGTTCCCCGCACCGTTGGTGGAGATGGGCCTTCGCTATTTGGAAAAGTCAAACCCGCTGCTTACGGAGTCCACTAACTATATCTGCTATTTGCTCCCGTTCTGGCTGCAGGAGGCCACCGGAGCAGAGCGAAAAGGGTGTCGCCGCTTGGGACTGGCCGGCGTCTTCATGATGCTGCATTATTGCTTGCTGGATGATGTCATGGATAGCCCTGAGCAGAGAAGGTGGCATAAGACGTTGGCGCTGGGACATCTCTGCTACATCGAATATGAAAAGGTTTACCGTGAGCTGTTCCCTGCCTTCTCGCCGTTCTGGCATGCCTTCAACCAATACAGCGCCGAATGGGCCGAAGCCGTCAGCATGGAGTTGGAGCATGACTTCTTCCTGAACGACCGGATTAAAGTCGCGCACAAAGCGTCGCCCGTCAAGCTATCCGCCGTCGGATCAGCCTATCTTGGCGGAACGGATCATTTGCTGCCAGCCATTACGGCCGCGGTAGATACTGTGCTTGTCACGCTGCAAATGTCCGATGACGCAGAGGATTGGGAGAAGGATTTGCGGGAAGGGAGCTATAATTGCCTATTATCCTGGATCCGCTCCATGTCGAACCGGCCGTCCGGCGCATCGCCGACGCCTGACGAGGTGCGCCAGGCCATCACCGTGTCCGACGCCTTGCAGGGCTATGCTGCCATCGCGGCAGAGAACCATGCCCGGCTTCAGCGGCTGTCTATCTCCTCCCCGCACTTGCTCGCCTTCCATCAGGCGATGGCAGACAGTCTTAAGCAAGAAGCCGATTACATATATGAAGAAAGAAATAAGCTGATGTCGGGCGGATTTTCATATATATTGTCTAATCTAGCAAAATAGTACTGGTAAGTCGGAATCTATCAATGGTAATCTACCTATAATCTTCTGATTCTACAAATATGGAGGGATACGTTTTATGTCTATTAATCAAATGCATATGAATCAAATCGTCCAAAGAGCATGGGAGGATGCCACATTCAAAGAGAAGCTGCTAGCTGATCCGAAGTCCTCCATCAAGGAATTATTAGGCATTTCGATTCCTGAGCATATTCAATTGACTACGGTAGAAGAGTCTCCGAACCAATATGTACTGGTGATTCCTCCGAATCCGGTGGAGGTTATGAAAACTACTTCAACAGCGAGAAAGGGTATTTGGTAACTGATAACAGTAAAAAGAAGAGGCGCTCCTGAGAGCCCTCTTCTTTTATATTTATCTTAAAACAGAAGGAAAAGAGACGGTAATGACGGTACCAACACCCTTCTCGCTCTTGATATGCATTTTCCCCTGCATTACTTCAATGATGCGGAAAGTAACCATCAACCCAAGCCCAGTCCCCTTCGTCTTATTCGAAAAGTACGGCTCGCCAAGTCGCTTAAGCTCCTCCTCGTCCATGCCGATGCCATTATCCTCAATTCGGATAATAACCTGTCCTTCCCGCTCGTAAGCCTCGACCCGAATCAGTCCTTTCTCGGTGAACGCCTCAATGCTGTTTTTTATCATATTAATAAAGGCTTGCTTGAACTTGGACGAGTTCCCCTGAATCCGGAGATCCGGATTCGCATCCAGTTCGATCGCGCCCCCATGCATTGTCGCCATCGGCATCAAGATGCCCTCGATATGCCTCAACTCATCAGCTACATCGAGGACTTGAATCTCATCAAGTTCTGGCTTCGCGAACGTTAAGAAATCGGTAATGATCTCGGATGCCCGATCCAGTTCGGTCAAGGCAAGGTTCAAATATTCCTGCTCCTTCGTCCCCGTCTTGCCGCCGAGAAGCTGCAAAAATCCCCGCGTGACCTGCAACGGATTCCTTACTTCATGTGCGACGGACGCGGCCAGCTCGCTTAATATCTCCATCTTCTCCGATTGCTGGAGCTTGCCGTTGAACAACTCCAGTTCCTTCGCATAAAAAATGACGCGGCGATGATTTTCCGCAGTTCTCCGCCCCAGTATAAGGATAAGGCAGACAACAAAACAGACAACTCCCCATTTCCATAAATACAGTTCATATTCCCTCGATATAAAAGTGTACCAACTGACCTCACCGACAGACATAATAGAGAACAAGCTGAAACCAAGAGTAAACAATATTGCATCTTTGTTCTTCCGAATGGCGTGGCTAATTGAGAAAATCAACAGGAAAATAAATAGGACAATCATATAAATGCTAAATATGTGTATTGAAAATAAAGTATAAATCGGATGGGAATCATCTTTCTTGATTTCGACAAAATATACAAATAAAAGGAACCAGATGACCGAATAACAAACTTGGAACATAAAATATCTAAAAATTATTTTATAAGGACCGCTCCCCAAAAATTTCATAAAGAAATAGGTCAAGCTAGGAAACAAAACCATCATTGCGAAATCAAATAATCTGACGCTCAAATGCCCCCAATCTTTCAAAAACGTATAGGTGAACTTTGAGTATGTTATCGTAACAATACCTAGCGACAAGATAACAAGCGTCAATGATAGCCAGCTTGGCAACTCGATTCCACGCAGAAAAATTGCACATACAAACATAATGAAAGCAATAAGTATCAGGCTGCTTCCAATTACTATTTCCGTCAGCCCTTCCTTAACATATTTCCCTTGAAGCAGGTCATATTCACCTATAATGACGGGGATTTGAATCCCGACTCTCCCCTTGTTGGCAGATGTATGAATATATATCGTATTGTATTCTGGCTCCAGCGGAACAAGGAGATGAAAAATATCGTGAAAGTAATCCCTTGAATCATGGAAGAGCCTTCTGCCGTCGGGTCCCCATACTTCCACCTCATTTGCGTACAACTTTCCAATATACAACGCAGGTTGTTCCGGATCTAACACCGGCAACTGAATCCGAATCCATGCCGATTGCACGCCCTCTGACAACGGCGGAATCGACTTCCTGCTATCAACCTTCTCCCAGCCTTCCCGGACGGAAGCGATCTCCTCCCACGTCCTGGGACTCGTCTCCCACATCACTTCCCATTCGTGCAGCTTGATGCTCTGCGGTTCCGGCTCCGCTCGGGCGATGGCAGGATCCATAAGCCACCCGAATAGTACCAGGAATAAGAAGAAAACGGTTATGTATCTTCGCACACTCATCGCACACCCCTACACGTTTCTCTTGGTTTCGCCATTTTGCCCCATTTCGCAATAATTCTACAAAAAGAGAGCCAATTCCTTCTTTAAATTTTCAAATATTTACTTATATTCAAATAACGAACGTTGTATGGTCTGTCCGTATAATCTGGGATACTTCTCCAAACACCTATATATAAACTAAGGAACGAATAGAAACAGACTAGGAGAATTCTCCCCCTTTGCCGCTGATAGATGCAGAGGGGAACGGCCGTTATGGAAGCAACGCTGATGGATGGGGACGCTGCGGGGTTTATCTTGTGGAGTTATCGTAACAGGAAGAAAATGTTGTAATTGATAGAATCGCGTCACATCGTGTCGCTGACGAATTGAGTGAAGCTCTCTTTTCTGCGATAATGATTATGCTACTGGATGAAAGCGGGAAATTCAAGAAAACGTTATGTTACATCTATCATCATGTTAGACATACATCTGTGGAAATGAGGGGGATCCTGTTGCAATTCGTATTTGATTTAGATGGTACTATATGCTTTCGCGGGCAGCCGCTGACGGACCCGATTGTCCAATGTCTCGAGGAATTGGGCCAAAAGGGCCATGAAGTGATTTTCGCCTCCGCCCGCCCGATTCGGGATATGCTGCCTGTGCTGCCTGAATCTCTTCACGGCGGTTCGCTTATCGGGGGGAACGGCTCCATGATTGCCAAGGAAGGCCGGGTCGTGCACACCGAAGCCTTCACGGCAGAGCAAGCTTCGACACTGCTTGCGCTTATCGCCGAGCATGAAGCCGCCTACCTCATCGATAGCGACTGGGACTATGCTTATACCGGTCCGGACGACCATCCGATTCGGAACAACCTCGACCCGTCCCGGCTGGCGCGTTGCATTGCCCTCGAAGAGCTGAAGACGATAGTAAAAATTTTAATTCTATCCGCTCGCGATATGGAAGGTCTGGCGGAAAAGCTGTCCCGCCTCGGGGTCGTCGTGCATCGTCACCGCCACGAGGACGTCATCGATCTCAGCCCGCCGAATATTCATAAATGGAACGCGCTCCAGCGCCTCGGCGTCAAGGAAGGCCGCTACATCGCCTTCGGCAACGATGCGAATGATATCCCGATGTTCCGGACGGCCGGACATGCGGTCATGATCGGACATCATCCGGAGCTGGCCGCCTATGCAACGGAAGATATTCCGCTCCAGGGAGACGATGAAGCGCGCATTATCGCCAAGATTCAGGAGCTCGCGGCATGGCATCCATTGATGGCATCGAATTGAACCGGGCTGCCGTATGATCACCAAATCGGCCAAAGAGACGATCCGTTGAGATCGTCTCACAGATTGAAGACAAACTCCCGCGAAATACCTGCAGTCGCGGGAGTTCTTTGTGTTGTTTATACATATTTACATATACGAAAGAGAACTTAGGAGAGATGCGACTGGTCATCGTATACCATCATCTCATCGACGAAGATGCTATGAACTCGCAAATAGCGAAAGGGGCACACCCTCTCCACATGCCGCAGTTGATCCTGAACATCGGCATGCAAGCCTCCTTGGCTTTGCCGATCGTGATCAACGGCTTCCACGTATGCCGGATCGGCTCGCCGGGGACGGAGAGGTCCACTTCTCAGGCGTACTCTCCCGCCGCGAGAATATCATCATCCGCTGCACCAAGCGATTGGCTGCGCTGCAAATACGGATTGAGATGATCCTCAGCGCGCTGGATGAATTGAACGCCAAATCGGTGGCCGATGGCTTTTTCATCTGCTCCGCCAAAGCTGCATTATCTCCCGACACTCTATTCACCTGCTCCACCAATACTGCAAAAATGCAGCAATTTCATTGACACGAGGTAACGAAAATAAGATTGCTGCAAAAGTACAGCAATTCCCCTACGGCAAGGCATATATAGCGTTCAAAATGGCGAAATAATGTAATTTTGCAGGATTTTCTTGGAATTTAGCCTCTTGAGGTTAAAAATGCTGCGCCTGTGCAGCATTTTTAAGCGGGGACTAGCTTGCTTCATGCGCGGACCAGTTTGCCCTAACCTAACCTGTCCTGCCTCCCCCCCCCCGGCCTCGCCCTTCCTAAGAAAAAAAGACTATCGACAGGACTTTGTCGACAGTCTGAGAGACGATCCGCTGAGATCGTCTCTTTTTTCATGCGCTTCGACCGCACCCAAGATTCCCCCGCCGGATTATACCATGTTGAAACCAAATATACCTGCAGCAAGACAACCAGGACAAAGGAGATAGTGCCTGCGATTTTGGCAGGGTGCGTAAATTTATAACTGTGAAATGGAGTAATCCGGTTAACGATCCACCAAAACAAAAGTGTACCTGCCAGGATGAGAAAAGATCGTGCTATCATATAGTCCATTGAATTCGCACCGTTTACGATATGAGTGATGAAAAGAACCCATAAATAACCTAAAAAGCCGTGGACAACAATAGACTGTACTACTTCTTTAGTAGTCATGATCATCCCCATTTGAGAAGACTATTTATCAGGATAAATAGGTGTTTACAAAACATGCCACATAGGATAGTATGATTTGCATATCGATCTAATTTCTTAGAATGAACTAAATAATTAGATTATCAAAAATAGGTTGCTCGGCTATTCCATTTTATTAAGGAGGTTCCCGCCAATGGACTTCACACCGCAGTCCTCTCTTCCGATTTCGGTCGAACAATCCAAGCTGCTTGGCAATGCCAAGCGAATTAAGATTATTGCCGCCCTTCAGGACAAACCCAAGACAGCGAAGCAGGTCGCCGATGAACTGAAGCAGACGCCCGGCAGCATTCACTACCATATCCAGAAGCTGTATGAAGGCGGGCTGATCGATCTGGTGGATACCCAGTCGGCGGGCGGAATTATCGAAAAGTACTACAAGGCGAAAGCCGCATGGTACAGCTCGGAAGGCGCTCAATTCAACGACCCGGCGCTGGCGCAAGATCTGGATGACGCATCCCGTACCCTGCTCAGCCTCCGCTTGTATCTATCGCCTGTTCAGCGGGAGGAACTTGTGTCCGAGTTCCGTTCTTTTCTGGAACATTGGGTGCAGAAGACGGCGGACAATCATGAAGACAATAGTCAGGAGTTCGCGATTGGCGTGAAAGTGGTGTCAACGGAGCAGGAGTCTTGATTGGCGTCCGAGTGCCATAACGGAGGGATTGTATTGGACATTTTTCAAAACCGGAATTTCACGCTTATGTTCGCGGGGCGCATCCTGACGAACATCGGAGACAGCCTCTATGCCGTGGCAGCGATGTGGCTTGTGTATGACTTGGGCGGTTCCACGCTGTACACGGGGCTGGCCGGATTTTTATCCCTTATTCCCAGACTGATTCAGCTTCTGTCCGGGCCCATCATCGACCGTCTCCCTATTCGGAGCATTCTCGTATACACCCAGTTCCTGCAGGGCATTTTGCTGCTCATCGTTCCCCTGGCATCGTATATCGGATTTTTGAGCGTTGGCCTGGTGCTCACCATTACGCCGATATTATCCGCATGCAATATGTGGGTCTATCCCGCGCAATTGTCAGCGCTGCCCAGATTGGTAGAGAAGAAGCATCTCACCCAGGGCAATTCCTTGTTCTCGATTGCCTATCAGGGCATGGAAGTGGCCTGCAATGCATTGTCAGGCGCGCTAATCGTTCTGCTCGGGGCGCTCTCGCTGTATCTCTGGAATTCGGTCGGCTTCTTCATTGGAGCCCTTCTCTTCGCGCAGATTCGGATTCCCCCATCCGAAGAGGCTTCCGCAACCGATGAAAGACATCTGCGCACGGAGCCGAAGCCAGCCTCTCATCCAGTGAAAAAGTATCTATCCGACATGCGGGAAGGCATCCGGCTTCTGGTGGGCACGCCCCTCTCCCGGCTTCTCTTCGGGGTCATCGCTATTAATGCCGCCGGCGGAGCGACCTTCAGTCTCCTGCCGGCTTTTAGCAGCCAGATTGGAGGCCCCGGCATCTATGGCATCCTGCTGACGGCGCAAGCGCTCTGCAGTCTGATCGGCGCCATATGCTCGCCTTATTTGAAGCTGGAGCGCCTTCGGCTTGGCTTCCTGTACTCCATCGCCTATCTGTCATGCGGGATCTTATGGTCATTGAGCGTATTCAGCCCCTGGGCCTGGCTTACCGTTCTCCTCTACGGCTTGGCTTGGCTCCCCGGCGGAGCCGTCAATGTCCTGATCAACACCGTGATCCAAAAAGGCGTGCCGCAGCGCCAATTGGGCGTTGTCTTCGCGGCGGCTTCCGGGTTAAGCGGAATCGCCTCCCCGATCGGAAGCCTGCTCGGCGGCAGCCTCGGCACGCTGCTGCCCAGCGCCGCAGTCATCGCTTCCTGCGGATTGGCCGTGGCGGCCGTCGGGCTCTACTGGTCGCTCGATTCCGTCTCACGGAGCTTGCCGGCCACCGATGCGATGAAGGAGGGGTTCTTCGCGGGCCGCAATCCATCCCTCCGGATGGAACGACAGCAGTCAGATCTCCAAGGGTAGCCGGCCGTTGCATGGGCAGCGAGCGGGAGGCCCGCTCTCAGCCCAGTCCCCACCCGACAAGCGGAACCCGGATCGCCATATAATACGCTGCCGCCACCAGTCCAAGCATCGCGAGCGTGAAGCCGATGTCGGAACGGGTATATCTCGTTACATAGTAATATGTGCGCGCCCTGCCCATCTGGAACCGCTTCGCTTCCATGGCGACGGCGACGCGCTGGGCCCGGCGGATGCTCTGCGCCAGCAGCGGCAGCGCGTAGTTCCGCAGCCGCTCGTACATGCCCTTGATTCCCTTGGCATAGCGCACGCCCCGCACGGTCAGCGCATCGGATCGCGTGCGGATGTCGTCCCAGACCGCAGGAAGCATCCGAATCGAGGCGATGAAGCTGTAGGCGTATTTGGCGGGAAGCCGGAACTGCTGCATCAAGGCGTAGAAGAGCTGAATCGGCTTCGTCGTCAAGGCGAAGGCCAGTCCCAGCATGCCAAAGGTCAGCGTCTTGCAGCCCAGCAACAGACCGCGGTAGAAGCTCTCCTCGGAGATGCGAATCAGCCCCCACGACCACCAGATATGTTCGCCTTTGCCGAACAAGATCATCGTCGAAGCGGAAGAGATGAACAAGAACAGGAACGGCAGCGTAATCAGCAGCACCTTCTTCCGGGAATGGCCGCTGAACAGAAACAGCAGCAGCGTATAGGCAATCAACTGGTTCAAAGCAAAATCGAATTGCCTGTTCAACAAGGTGACAAGAAGCAGCAGCACGAAGACGAACAGCTTATAGGCCGGGTTGACGCGATGCAGCCAGGTCTCGGTTTCCGGTATCAGCAGATTCATGTAAGCTGCGCCTCCCGTTCCCCGATCGTGTCCAGGACCGTAAGACTGCCCCGTTCGACCCGCCACACGCGATCGGCATAATAACGTACAATATTCAGATCGTGCGTCACCATCACGATGGCCGTCCCTGCCGCCCGCAGACGCTCCAGCTTATCCAGGATCGCGAACGTGTTCCTCGCGTCTTGGCCGAACGTCGGCTCGTCAAGCAGCAGCACCGGATGCTCCCGCACGACGGCGGTGGCGACGCTGAGGCGGCGCTTTTGCCCCATCGACAGATGATACGGATGCCGGTCGGATCCCATATCGAGATCGAAGGCCGCCATCAAGGCCGTCACCTGACGCTCGACCTCCGCGGCAGGCCATTCCGCCAGCCGCAAGCCGTAAGCCAGTTCCTCGTAGACGGAATCGGTCAGGAACTGCATCTCCGGGTTCTGGAAGACGAAGGCCAGCTCCTCTGGCGGTTCCGGCCGGGCCGGCCGGAACCAGCCGCGCTTCTTCGGCTCCGGGACCGGACGTCCCCCGATAGCATAGGAGCCGCTGGCGCGAAGCAGCCGCATCAGGGACAGCAGCAGCGTGCTCTTGCCCGCCCCGTTCGGGCCCGTGACGGCAATCCATTCGCCCGGATAGACATCGGCCGCCTCGACGGAGATTGCCTCGGCCTCTCCCCGGTACCCGGAGAACCCGCGCAAGGCGATGATCGGGTCCTCCCGAAGAGAGGACGCCGCTTCGGCCTGGCGCTGACGCCGCTTGGCGCCCGCGATGGCGCGGTACGACTCCGACTTCACGTGATCCCGCCACACATCCGGATACCAGATGCCGTATTCGAGCAGCTTCTCCTTGTGCATCGTGAAAATAGCCCCCGGCTCGCCATCTGCCATAATGCGGCCCTCGCCGTCGAACAGCACGACCCGATCGACGATATCGGCGACCAGATCCAGCTTATGCTCCACGATCAGCAGCGTATGCGATCCGGCAATGTCCTTCACCGTATCCCAGATTTGCTTCGTCCCTTCCGGATCGAGCAGAGCCGAAGGCTCGTCCAGGAACAGCACCTCCGGCTCCAACAGCAGGACGGAGGCGAGCGCGAGCCGCTGCTTCATGCCCTGCGACAGCGCCGCAATCGGCGTATGCAGATTATCCAGCCGCAACCCGACCCGCTCCAATATGCTTCTTATGCGCGGCTCCATCTGCTCCCGCGGCACCGACAGATTCTCCAGGACGAATGCCAATTCCTCATCGACGTACGGCATGCAGAATTGGGTATCCGGATCCTGGAATACGAAGGCCCAGCTATCCGGGAGCTGCCTCCGCTCATATTTGAGCGGCACTTCGACCGAGTCCGGCATAATGCCGCTCAGCACCTGCAGCAGCGTAGATTTGCCGCAGCCGCTCGGTCCGAGCAGCAGCACCTTCTCCCCCGCCGCAATGGAGAAGGAGAGGTCCTTGAACAGCAAGGACGCCTCTCCCGGGAATTTCAATCTCAGATTTGTAATCGCGGCCCTGGTTGAGGCCGCTTGTTCTTGTGTCAATCCCAACACCCCATCGTTCATGTGCCATGATAACCGGCCGGCGGGCCTGACCGCCAGCCGGTGTCCTGCGCGCCTACCGGTCCAGGGCCGCGTATTCTTCTTTCGCGACCGGCCGGATCGACCTGGTCACCCCGGTCGCTTCCAGCGCGCGCATCAGGAAGTAAGCGAAGATGCCGGCGAACGTGAAGGCGCTGATGACGCGCAGTCCGTATTTCAGCACAAGCATCCATGTCTCGTAATTGGCATAGCCGTATCCGAGATCGAGGAGGAACGAGCCGGCAGCCGACATGATTCCGGCCGCTCCGGCGATCGCTAATCCTCCCCGGCGGTAACGCGCCAAGGCGAAGACGAGCTCGGCCGCCAAGCCTTGCACGAATCCGTACATGATCGTCTCCAGCCCCCATCCCGACCCGAGCAGGGCCGACAGATTGGCTGCGGCCAGACTGGCAATGAGCGCGACGCCCGGCTTGCGGATGAGCAAGTAGGCGAACGGCCCGGCCATGAACCACATGCCGTAAGTCAATTGCCCCGCCTGCGGGAACAGCGGCTTCACGATGCTGTACACGCTATCCCACAGCTTGAAGATAACGCCGAAGACGACCCCGATCATGACGGTAATGAGAATGTCCTGGAATCGCAATCCTTTCTTTTCACTTGCCTGTTCTTGCATTGCTACCCTCTCCCTTATCTCATGGTTCATACAAAAAAACCGTCTGGAACCCAGACGGTAGAGTAAGCCGATGATCATCCTGCAGGCATGATCGCACGACAAATACAAGATTTCTCTACGCTGGCATTATCCAGATCAGATTAACGGTCCGTAGCGGTATACTGGCTACTATCTCAGCCTGACTCCTCAAGCACCCGAATTTGTATGAATATGTAATCGCCCCTATAATACCGCATTCCCGATTGGTTGGCAATGGCGGATGGGCGAGAGGCGAAGAAGAAGCGGTCCTTATCTTCGCCGCCATCCCTTCTGTAGAGTCACCATAACCCGTGCCTGTCATGCCGGCCAAGACGAGCGTTATGCCCCGAACTGGGCCTGATGCAGCCGGCTGTAGCTTCCTCCCAGCGCCAGCAGCTCGTCATGCCGCCCCTGCTCGGCAATGCCGTCCTCATTGACGACGATGATCCGGTCCGCATGCTTGATCGTAGCCAGGCGATGGGCGATGATCAGCGTCGTCCGGCCGGCCGCCAGTTCAGCCAGCGACTGCTGGATGGCCGCTTCGGTCTCGGTGTCGAGCGCCGACGTCGCCTCGTCCAGAATCAGAATCGGCGGATTCTTGAGGAACATGCGGGCGATAGCCAGCCGCTGCTTCTGCCCGCCGGACAGCTTCACGCCCCGCTCGCCCACGACCGTGTCCAGCCCGAGCGGCTGCGAACGGATGAACTCCTCCAGCCGCGCCCGGCGCGCGGCCTCCATAATCTCCTCCTCGCTGGCATCGAGCTTCCCGTAGGCAATGTTCTCGCGCAATGTACCCGCGAACAGGAACACATCCTGCTGCACGATCCCGATCTGGCGGCGCAGCGATGCAAGCGTCATCTCCCGCGTATCGATGCCGTCGATCGTGATGCGTCCCGCCTCGGCGTCATAGAAGCGCGGCAGCAGGCTGCAGAGCGTCGTCTTGCCTGCCCCGGAAGGCCCGACGAACGCGACCGTCTCTCCTGCCGCAATCGTCAGGTCAATATTCTCGAGCACCGGGGGAAGGCCGTCATAGCCGAAGGTGACGCCTTCATAGCGGATATCGCCGCGCAGATGGGCCACCTCAATCGCATCGGGCGCATCCTTGACATCCGGTTCCGTATCGAGGATTTGCAGGTAGCGCTTGAAGCCCGCGATCCCTTTCGGATAGCTCTCGATGACAGCGTTGATCTTGTCGATCGGCTTGAAGAACACGTTCGTCAGCAGAATGAAGCCGACCAGCTCGCCATAGGACAACTCCCCCCGAATGACGAACCAAGCCCCGCAGATGAGCACAAAGACGGTCACGAGCCGCATCAGCATATAGCTCACCGACGAGTTAAGCGCCATAATCCGGTAGGCGATCAGCTTCGTCGAGCGGAAGCGCTGGTTATTGACCGCGAAGCGTTCCCGCTCGAAGCCTTCGTTCGCGAATGCCTGCACGACGCGGATCCCGCCGAACGTGTCTTCGACCCGTCCGTTGAAATCCGCGATGTCGGTGAACATCCGGTGGTTCGCCCGGGTCATCCGCTTGTTGCAGACGACGAGCCAGATGAGGAACGGAATGATCGCGAACGTGAGACAAGCCAGCTTCCAGTTGATGGTGAGCATCAGCACGAACGAGCCAATCAGCGTCATCACCGCGATGAAGACATCCTCGGGACCATGATGAGCCATCTCGCCAATCTCGAACAAATCATTGCTCATGCGTGACATCAGGTGGCCCGTCTTGTTGTTGTCGAAAAAGCGGAACGAGAGCTTCTGAATATGATCGAACAGCTTTTTGCGCATGTCGGTCTCGATGTTGATGCCGAGCATATGACCCCAATAGGTAACGATATACTGCAGCCCCATATTAAGCAGATAGAGCGCCAGCAGCCCGGCGCAGGCCCAGACGATAAGCGGCCAGTCATTGCTCGGCAGCAGCTTGTCCACCACCTGATTGACCGCGATCGGAAATCCCAGCTCCAGCAGCCCCGCGATCACCGCGCAGCCGAAGTCCAGGAGGAACAAATATTTGTACGGCTTGTAATAAGCAAAAAAACGGCGAAGCATGAAAGTACCTCATTTCTCGAATAAAATCGCTCTGCCGCTTCCAGGGCCGGATCAGCATCGTTCTCGCGCAGGACTATCACAATGCGAAAAGTCCACCGGGGCACCATCGCCTCCAATGGACTCTGCACTTGCCGAATGTGTTCCCATGTCCCATGTTTCCATAACCAATGCTGCGGCTTGCGCACCCGCGCTTAACGCGTGGCGGCATCGCTCCATAGACAACCCTATTCTACAAAAATAATGAAATTCCTTCTCCCGGCCGAAAATCACGGGAAACCGGCAGCGCACCTATCCCTGGGTTCCCGCAGCGCGATCACCCCGATCCATCACACACAGCCCCTTGAACATATTGATCCGAAAGGGGAATAGCGAGCTTGTCCGGCGTGTGGAGCGTTGAGGCCAAAAAGCGCACCATTCCCAATTGGTAACCGGAATGAATGCGCTCTTTATCGTATTGATTACTCCGCATACCGCGCAGACAGGAGCCGCCAACCGGCCGCTTTATGCCCTAACGGTTGGCTGAGCCGATACGCTCGGCCGCCAGCCGCTACGCCTCGTAAGCTTGCAAGGCGATGACGGCATTATGCCCGCCGAAGCCGAAGGAATTCGAGATGCCGATACGGGCCCCGCTCTGGCGGGCCGTATAGGGAACATAATCGAGGTCGCAAGCCGGATCCGGCTCCTCCAGATTGATCGTCGGCGGGACGATGCCTTCCTTCAGCGTCTTCACGAGCGCGATCGCTTCGACCCCGCCCGCCGCGCCCAGCATATGGCCGAGCATCGATTTGTTGGCGGTGACCGGAATGCGGAACGCATGCTCGCCGAACACATCGCGAATCGCGCGCGTCTCCGACAGGTCGCCCACCTCGGTGCTGGTCGCATGGGCGCTGATGACGCCCACCTCCTCCGGCGCGATTCCCGCTTCCCGCAGCGCGGCTCTCATCGCCTGGCTCGCCCCGCGCCCCTCCGGATGGGTAGCGACCATATGATACGCATCGGAGCTCGCTCCATAGCCGATAACCTCCGCGAAAATCGGCGCCCCTCTGCGCAGCGCATGCGTCAGCGACTCCAGGATGACGATGCCGGCGCCTTCCGCCATCACGAATCCGTCCCGCCCCCGATCGAAGGGGCGGCTCGCCCGTTCCGGCTCGTTATTGCGCGCGGACAAGGCTGTCGCGTTGCCGAAGCTGGCCAACGCCAAATCCGTCAGGGCCGCCTCGGTTCCGCCGGCGATGACGACATCCGCCCCGCCCGCCCGAATCAGGCGGAACGCCTCCCCGATTGCCGTATTCCCGATCGAGCATGCCGTCACGGGGGCCATCGACGGCCCGAGCGCGCCGTAACGGATGCTGATCTGGGCAGCGGCCATATTCGCGATCATCATCGGCACTAGCGTCGGGCTGACCCGATCCGGCCCCCGTTCGCCCAGAATTGCCTGCTGCTGCAGCATCGTCTGGATGCCGCCGATGCCCGATCCGACATAGACGCCCATCCGCTCGCCGTCCAGCCCGGCCCACCGGTCGAGCTCCGCTTGGCGGTAAGCCTCCTCGGCCGCCGCCAGGGCGAATTGGGTGAAGCGGTCCATCCGCCGCGCTTCCTTGCGCCCGAAGCGGGCTTCCGCATCGAAGTCCCGCACCTGGCCCGCGATGCGAACCTTGCAGGAGGAAGCATCGAACGCATCGATGGCGGAGATTCCCGATTGTCCGCGAATCAGCCCCTGCCATAGGGTATCCGTATCCTGACCAAGCGGCGTAATGGCTCCCATCCCTGTAATGACGACTCTCTCCATATCTATGTCCTCCTCCATCCGTACTGGTTGTCGTGTCGGATTTATTTTGTCATAGCAATTATCCTATTACAAGTTGTTGTTTATCCTAGTATAATTAGTACCAGATTAGACACTGGGAGGTGCTACGATGAATTCACCGACCCGTTTGCAAATGCTGTCCGAGTTCCTGCGCGCCAAGCGGGCTCAGATCCTTCCCCAAGCGGCAGGGCTTCCGGCAGGAACCCGGCGCCGGACCCCCGGGCTTCGCCGCGAGGAGGTCGCCCAGTTGGCGGGCGTCAGCACGACATGGTATACCTGGCTCGAGCAAGGACGGGATATTCAAGTGTCGGCTTCGGTGCTGGACCGTGTCGCGGAGGCGTTGAAGCTGACCGTGGACGAGCGCAAATATTTGTATGCGCTCGCCTTGGAAGGAGGGGCAGGCCCCGCCGTACGGGAAGAGGAAGAGCCGCAGATCAGCCCCGCCCTGCAGCGGATTCTGCAGGAGCTGCGGCATTGCCCGACAATCGTGTCGGATCGGCGCTGCCATATCGTCGGCTGGAACGAGGCGGCATCTCATGTCTTCCTTGATTTCACCCTCATCCCGCCGGAAGAGCGGAATATGATTCGCCTGCTGTTCACGCGCAAAGAATTCAAGAGTCTGGCGGTGAACTGGGAGCATTTCGTCAAAGGATTTCTGTCGATATTCCGCGCGTATTACGGCCAGTACGTAGAGGATGGTTGGTATGATCGCTTCCTGGAGGAGATGAAGGAGGTTCACCCGGACTTCCAGCGGTTATGGAACCAGAGCCAGGTAAGCACCGCTCCGGAAGTCGTCATTGAATTCAGACATGCCCGGGCGGGAAAGATGCTGTTCCACCTGACTTCCCTGCAGGTGCAGGGCGACGCCGATCTGCGCTGCAGCATCTACACGCCGGCCCCCGAATCTTCGACCGAATTCAAGCTGGTGAAGCTGATGGACCGCTGATTCGGCCCCGCAAGCAAGCAGAGAGTGAAAATATTTTATGCACCCAGGTTGTACATCACGGTTCCGAATTGCCTTATAAAGTGAAGGCGCGAATGTCCAGGCGAACATTGGCGTGCTGAAGGCGGGAAAAGCCGCCGGTTCACCCAATTCCCATTCGCGTTCGCGCTCTTCGCCAATCACGGAGATGGAGGCGAACCCCTAATGATGAGATGCAAGCAGCCTGAATTGTCCGCAAGTAAGATGGATGCGGCTTATCCCTTCCAAGAAGTTGCAGCCGCTGCGCCGGGCAGCTGCCGCAGACTGATGCTGAGCGATAATCCGGAGGTGCTCGATGCCGCCAGCTTCCCCGAGGCGGGCGGAACGCTCTGGCATGATGCGGTCCAGAGCGGCGAGGATGAGGTGAAGCACCGGGTGATGGGCTGGCATATCAATCAGACCGGCCAGCCGTTGCGGTTGGGCCTGACCCTGGAGAATCAATCCGGAGCGAACGCAATCGAGATTCGGGATATGAAGCGAGAGGTGCGGATCGCGGACGCGTCCGCGAACATACTGGTCGAAGCGGGCCAATGTCTGGCCGCGTCCTGCTTGGCCGGGACGATGGAAGACCATGCTGCGGCCGATTGCCGGCCGTTGGCGCGGGAGGCCGGCCTGATCGAAGCCCGGGAGGTGCCGCAAGGCCATCTTATCGGCTTCATCTATGAATTTACTGTCTGCCGCAGCACAGGAGAGGGGCCGCTGCATTATGTCTTGCGGACCGTGGCCAGCCGCCGTGCCGATGCCGATCTGAGAACGATCCTATCGGAGCCGCTGTCTGCCGCCGGGCAGCCGCATCCACGCGGCAGCTGGCCGTTCTCGGAGACGTTGGCGCTTATGCCGGAATACGAGGTCGGCGGGACGACGCATAACTATCGCGCCTTGGCGAAATCGCGCCAATTCGGCGGCAGCCCGCCCGCCGACCTCCTGTTCACGGCCGGCAGCAGCGATCCGCTCAGCGGCACCGGAGCGGTGAACAATATCGCCCAATTCGGCGCGGTGTACACGGTGAGCCTTCCGATACGGAACGAGACGGGCGCTCCGGCCCAGGTCCACATTTGGGTGAACCCGCGCGGGGGGAAATATGCCGGCGCCGTTCGGCACGGCGGGGAAGTGTTCCGAATTCCGGCGCTGCCGACGAACAAGGATGCATGCCGGATCGCCGAATATGAAGCCCCGGAAGGCCTGTCCACCTTCACCTTCTCCCTCATGACCGCCGGAGAATCGAATACGCCGCTCGGCATATTCGTGACGACCGCTTCCTAGCACACAGCAAGGCCCGCGCCCGCTTGCCGGCGCGGGCCTTGTCTGGTTCGATCCGGCAGCAGGATCTAGGAATCCATCCCTGCGTTCATGCCTCCCGCTTATTTTCAGTTGCCGTAATGGACGAGCAGCGCGTTGCTGATCTCCCGGCCAGGAGAGGTGATATATTTGCCTTTGTAATACAGCCCGCTCGATGCCCCGCCATCCAGATTCATCGCATGCTGCGCACCGGCCTGCTTCATCATCTGTGCGAGCTCCGGAATCGTGGCCCCGGGCGTCGTCAGCAGAATAAGCTTATGATCCGCTGTTACGCCGACAGCGCTGCGCGCGCCGCTGTTCGTCAATATTTTCGGATCCTTGAAGCCCTCCGGCACCGGATCGACGCTGACCTGACCGTTCGTCACCAGGCACGGTCCCGCCTGAAGCGCCCCTTCCACGCCGCCTGCCTCGAAGCGCTGCGGGAAGTCCTTGCCCTTCACGAACTCCACCTCATTGTCCTTCGTGAACACGAGCACGGTTCGGCGGTCGGCTGGACTTGGATGCACCAGCTCGCCCTTTTTCACGATATGGCCGTACGGGGGCTTATAGCTCGATTTCGTATACGCATCGAAAAACGTCCCATTCATCGCCACCGCCGCCTTGCTGGCATCCGCCATAAGCTTCAGGCTATCCACGGAGCCAATCTTGCCTCCCGCCACCGCCACATCGATCCGGATTTTCGGATGAAGCAGATCGACCTCCACGATCGAAGCCGACATCCGCTTCTTGCCGACGGTGAATGTTTTCTCCTTTTGTTCCAGGGGAGCAGCGGCTTGGTTCAACCGGTCCATGGAGACGACCGGCAGCTTCTGTGTCCCCTTGTCCGTATCGAACACGAGCGCGGAGGCCGCCTTGTCCCATTTCATCTGGAGCTTCATCGCTTCTCCGACGAAGCGAATCGGCACATAGGTCGTCCCTCCCTCGACAAAGGGCGCCGCATCCATCTGCTTCACCGCGTTATTCACCCGGGCCTTCTTGCTCCCGATCGTCAAGGATAACGTGTCCTCATTCGCGCGCACATCGATGCGCCGGGCAGCCTTGTCCCATTTCACCTGGTACTTCAGTTGCTCGCTCAAGTAACGGATCGGCACGAAGGTGCGGTTCGCCGCCGTATCCATATACCCGACGTTGCGCCCCGCGGCTTGTGTCTCGCCCTGCTGGCCCAAGACCGCCGCGAGGAAGGCGGCCCCCAGTACTGCCATGATTGCTCTCTTTCTCATTCTCTCTGCTCCCATTCTCTTCTGATGAATGTCCCTGCGGGGTACCGGGGTTCCGGAATCCGTTTCCCCCTTCCTGCCTTCTTGGGTTCAGTAAACCGTGTAAATGTTACCATATAGGACGTTTTACCCACAAACCTTATTTTTACAGCCTCTTTGACCAGCGTCTTCTTTCCTGGATAAAAAAAGAGAATAGGAGCCCGTGTCGCTCCTGTCCGTTGCTGCTATTTCCCGTCACTCCTCTGCATTTCGCCCCGATCCGCTGCAAGCATCGCATCGAAATACGCCGAGCCTTCCTCGGTTACCCCGCTGATGAAGCAATGCCCCTCCTGCCATGCGGAGCGGATGACCGCTATCTTGTCGTTCAAGACGGCCTCCCGGTGATACGTGATGCGGAAGCGGGACAGCCCACGTTCCAGTTCCTCCGGCTGCAGCGCATCGAGGCAAATATCGCCAAAACGCGCATTATTCAGATGCCCGTTCATGTCGATGCTGCTTAACCGCACCGTCATATCATAGGCATGCTCCCGGTTCAGGCCGTCCGGAACCTCGACCTTGCGCGGCATGCCGCCGACGCAATCATCGGGATGCGCCGGCAGGTCGTAAGGACAGGCCGATGCGCGAAGAATGCGGCGCTTGTTCAGATCGACCAGCACCCATGAGGTCCGGGCCTGCGCTATCCAGTCCGCGCCATCCGGGCCAAAAATGCGGAAGTCGCGCTGCCACTGAACGCCGGTGGCCCCCCGGTTCCATGTCACAATCTCAATTGTCTCGCCGTAGACGGGAAGCCTTTTCCATTCCAGATCGATCGTAACCAGCATCCAGGCCATGCCCTGCCGGATCATCTCGTCCAACGATACCCCGTAGTGCCCAAGCTGCGCATCTCCCGCCCGTTGCATCCATTCGAGCAGCGCCGACAGCTTGCACTGTTTCTTATAATCACAATTGTCCGAATGTATGTAATGCTTCTCGCGCCACTGTACTCCCATAGCCGAACATCTCCTTGTCTCCATTGAGCCTTCCTCGCCTGCGCGAGTGGAACAGCTTTATTGTACCTCAAGCGGATGGCTGCAGGGAAACGCATCACTCGGGACGCGCCTTCAGCGGAAGCCACATGCGCCATATGCTTCATCCTTTGCCCTTTGCCCGTTCCTCCACCTGAGCAATCCTCGCTTCATTCTTCCATCTGAGCAACCTTAGCACCATTCTCCCCCCGGTTCAGGAAAAACACTGTTCGACAGGTTATCCCCTTGAATCAGAAAGATCTTGCCGCTCAACCTAGAAGATATGTCCGGAGCGATGCCGCATCGCCCCAAATCGACAGCAGCTGTGGTAAAATAAAATCATGCTCTGGGAAAGGACGGTTATGATGAGCGAGCAGCTTCTTCACACGATTGTTCGGGAACTGCAAGGTCTGAACGGGCGGATCGACAAGATGGACATGAGGTTCGATCAGGTTGAGCAGCGCCTCGACAAGATGGATAAGAGATTCGATGAAGTCGATCAACGCCTCACCGAGATGGACAAGAGGTTCGATGAAGTCGATCAACGCCTCACCGAGATGGACAAAAGATTCGATGAAGTCGATCAACGCCTCACCGAGATGGACAAAAGATTCGATGAAGTCGATCAACGCCTCGGGAATGTCGAAAAACGTCTCGATAAAATGGACAAAACATTCGTTCAAGTTGAGCAGCGCCTCGATAAAGTCGAACAACGTCTAGGTAACATGGACAACCGGTTCGATCAGGTTGAACAACGCCTTGACACGATGGACTCGCGACTGGATGCTCTAGAAATGGAGGTTAAGCAAGCAAATGCTTCTCTGTCCCAAATAGAGCAGTCACAGCCAAGCGATATCCGCTCCATGCTTCATATCATTTCTCATAAAATCGATTCCTTGACCAAAGATATCGAATTCACCTATCATAAAACCGCTCAACATGAATTAGAGATCAACCGCCTTCGAAACCAGTAGGTTTCAGGGCATTTTTTATGCGATGCACACCGCCGTCTTCATATGCTACTATAAACATATCCCTAGATGCAGGGTTACCCTACGTCTAAAATCATGTCCGGCCTCCCTTTACTTCCGGGCGGGAACCGGATAACGTGGAGGCAGGACAACGTTCCGGCTGGAACTACATGCAAGGAGAGTCGGTTCATATGAGCTCACATCATAACGAAAAGGTGGATGCTTCCCATCTCCGCAGCGAGATAGCGGGAACGGGACATCGCATCCTTATTGTAACGTCCGTCCCCGCCGAGCGGGATGCCGTCCTGCGCGGGTTGGGCGGAGACGCCCGCTTCAACGTGATCGTCGGCGGCGTCGGCACCGCCGCAGCGGCAGCGGGAACCGCACGGGAGCTTGCTGCCGCTGATTACGGCGCCGCCGTGTGCGCCGGCATTGCGGGGGGCTTCCCGGAGCGGGCCGAGGTCGGCTCCGTCGTGGTCGCCAGCTCGATCATCGCGGCCGACCTGGGGGCGGAGACGCCCGACGGCTTCTGCAGCGTGGACGAGCTGGGCTTCGGCTCGGCCTATATACCGGTCGATGCCGATACAGCCGAGCGTATCCGCCAAGCGCTGCAGGCCATTCGGCTGCAGGCATGCGCCGGCCCCGTGCTGACCCTGTCCACGGTGACAGGCACGGCCGAGACGGCGGCGATGCTCGCGCAGCGGGTGCCCGGGGCCGCCGCCGAGGCGATGGAAGGCTACGGCGTCGCTGTGGCCGCCCGCCAGTTCGGCTTGCCGGCATTCGAGATCCGGTCGATCTCGAACGCGATCGGCCCTCGCAACCGGGCGGCATGGCGCATCCCAGAGGCGCTAAAAGCATTGGAAGCCGCTTGTTCAGTCTTACCGGAGGTGCTGTAAACATGAAAATTGCCTTTTCCCCTTGTCCAAACGATACGTTTGTGTTCCATGCCTGGGTGCACGGGCTCGTTCCCGGAGCGCCGGAGCTGGACGTAACCTATGCGGACATCGATATTACGAACGGTCTGGCCGCCAGCGGTCAAGGCCCGGAGGTCCTTAAAATCTCGTATGCGGCGCTTCCCTGGGTTCTGTCCGACTACGCGTTGCTCCCATGCGGCGGCGCGCTCGGCAGGGGCTGCGGACCACTCGTTCTAACGAAGGAAGCCGGAGGCGATCCGGCGGCCCTCAGCGGCCGGCGGGTAGCCGTGCCGAGCGAGCGCTCGACAGCCTACCTGCTGTTCCGCTTGTGGGCGGCGAAGCATGTGCCCGGCGGCGTAGGGGAGATCGTCGTCATGCCGTTCCATCAGATTATGCCGGCGGTGCGCGACGGCCATATCGACGCCGGACTCGTCATCCATGAAGCGCGCTTCACCTACCCGTCATACGGGCTGACCTTGCTGGCCGATATGGGAAGCTGGTGGGAAGCGGATACCGGCCTGCCTATCCCGCTTGGGGCGATCATTGCCCGCCGGACCCTGGATGCAGGCCGAATCGCCGAGTGGACCCGTGCATCCGTGGAATATGCCTGGGCGCATCCGGAAGCGTCCCAGCCGTACGTGCTGCACCATGCGCAGGAAATGGATCCGAAGGTGGCGCAAGCGCATATCAATCTCTATGTGAACGAGTTCACCGCAAATCTGGGCGAGGACGGATATGCAGCCGTGGATGCTCTTCTGAGAAGAGCCGCTCGGGAGGGGCTTGTACCCTCCTTCGATCCGGCTCTGCTGCGGTTGTAACCTTCCGTTCTACGCCAATCAGCTCTAGCGTGCGGAACTGACCGCTCCCAGTTGAACCGAAGAGAAGAGCACAAAGAGCGCCCCGCCAAGGAGCGCTCTTTGCGGCATCCAGTCCCAAGCTTAACCGAGCACGATGCCGAAATAGGTTTTTAACGCCTCATCATGCTGCTCCTTCGTCTCCGGGACGAAAGTGTGAACGCCATCGGCCGTGAAGATGCGGAATTCGTCTCCGGCGAGCGTATGGCGTCCTTCGCGAGTGCGGACAGCCGCCATCGCCTGCTGGGTAAAAATGGATTCTGGCGCATGCTCGCACCAGTACGAAGGCATAATAAAATCACGCGCGAGCTGCGGCTCCTCCGTAAAGGAATAGAGACGGCTCCATCCGTCCCGCTTGAACTCGAACAGCATCCAGCCATAGTCCGGGTCCCGCTCCAGCCGATAGCATTCATCCCCCTGCCATTGCTCCAGCCCCGTCTCGATTCGTACAGGCCGGCGCGGAACAATTCCGCCTACCCCGACATCGCACAGGTACGTCTCGCCTCCAGCCTTGACTTGCAGAACCTGGTGGCGGCGCTTGGGCGGAGGATTCGGTTCATCCCTCCAAAAGCGGGCCATCAAATCGGTGACCGAGTAACCAAGCTCCCGGAGCAGCCATCCGAACAAGGCATTGAGCTCGAAGCAGTAGCCGCCCCGGCGGCGGGTTATAATTTTATCTATAAGATCAGGAATGTCCAGCGACAACGGCACGCGGTTCAAAATATCAAAATTTTCATAAGGCACGGCATGCAGATGACATTCCTGCAGATCGGCCAGCACAGCGGCACTTCCATCGAGCGGGCCATCGTAGCCTATCCGCTTCAAGTAAGCGTATACATCAGATTTCAAATGCTCGCGTCCCTTCAACCTCATCGTCTCCTTAGCCTATGTTTCCTCTCATCATAGCAACATCCGCTTCTCCCAACAAGATGATCCGCCAGGTTTCGCCGAACAAATTTATAATACTATCTTACTGGAATCGGAGCCTTCATCATAACCCTGAAAAACAGTAATGGCGAGACAGATATCCCTCTTCATATTCACGGTAAAATGGAAATCCAGCCTCGGATAATTCTCCAATCAAAGGATGCAATTTGACTTTATTCCAAAATAATGAAAATTAGTTATAGCCAATTTGGTTAAAATTTTGTAATATAAAACCAACGAATGTCCTCGACCCTCCTGTCGAATCTTAGGGAGGAAAAGCGGCAACACGCAGTCTTCATCGTGAATTCGACTTCTTTTTCGGCACCTTGCGAGCATACCATCCCTTTGTGATAGATGCCGCCAACATGTGACAGCTCCAGTCCAACTCTGAGAAAATAATCAAAGTAACAATCAGCCGACATTTCCAGCTTCCAAACTTGGCTTCTTCTACTTTCTAACTGTAAATGACACTTATTTTTTTATCCTTTTTACCAGTCCCTTTTCTTTTTTTGGGAGAAAAGTTAAAACGAGATAACTTTAACTTAAAACGTTTACATTCTATGAAGGAGGTGGTCTTCTTTTCAAAAACAAGTTCCGGCGTTGTGTAGAGCTTGTCCAACATTAACTTTTAGGAGGTATTGTTATGAATCAGTTGCGAGTATGGAATCCGCTAGCATCCAAAGTATCCCCGCTGTTTGTCGCTTTTGGCGCTGTCTTGGCCGCCTTCTTCTGCATGATGGTGTTCGCTGAGCAGGCGTCCGCTCATGGCTATATCGAATCCCCGCACAGCCGCGCCTATCAATGCAAGCTCGGGGAGAACACCAATTGCGGACTCGTACAATACGAGCCTCAGAGCATCGAAGCGAAGGGCAACTTCCCGATCGGCGGTCCGGAAGATGGCCATATCGCCGGGGGCGGCGTGTTCCCGGAATTGGATGCCCAATCTTCTACCCGCTGGAATAAAGTCAATATGAACGGCGGCAACAACACCTTTACTTGGAATTTGACGGCGCCGCATGCCACGAAAGAATGGAAATACTATATTACGAAAAAAGACTGGAATCCAAATCAGCCATTGACCCGGGCCCAGCTTGAGCCGGATCCGTTCTGTTACTATAATGACGGCGGGAAAAAGCCTGACAAGTCCGTATCTCATCAATGCAGCGTACCGACAGATCGCAGCGGCTATTATATCATCCTCGGTGTCTGGGAAATTGCCGATACCGGCAATGCCTTCTATCAAGTCATTGACGTCAACTTGAACAATGGTTCCGGCGGCGTGGCGCCATCGGTTCCTGCAGGCGTAGCTTCGCCTTCGCAGACGGAGACGAGCATCTCCTTGACATGGAGCCCTTCTTCAAGCCCGAATGGAATCCAGCAGTACGAAGTATACCGCAACGGCACACTGGCCGGAACGACGGCACAGACCTCGTACACCGATACGGGATTAACGGAGAATACTTCCTACACATACACAGTAAGAGCCGTCGATACGGCAGGAAACAAATCGCAGCCCTCCCCGGCCCTGACCGTCAAAACGTTGGGCGACAGCGGTTCGCAATATCCAGCTTGGGACGCAAGCAAGACCTACGTTGGAGGCGACCGGGTATCGCATAATGGCGCTGTCTACGAGGCGCGCTGGTGGACATCCGGCGAAGAGCCAGGCCAAGCGGAAGTATGGAAAAAGCTCTAGCCTGAACCAGTTAACATACACTCACGACACAGGCTAACGGTGCGGCTTGCGCCCGTTAGCCTGTGCTGCTATATGAGGTGCATCTAGAAGGCCCTTAATCCCCTGCGAACCATAACCCGCACACGCCTACCCGGGTCTTCCCCACGCTAGCCCCCTTGGCAGGTTGGCAGCCGTCTTTACTGGCGTAATGCCTGATACGCATCGCTTCGCTCTTTGCATCATTATCCCATCGCATCAGGTACATTCGCATTCGCTCTTTACACCAGTCTCCCATCAAGTCAGCTATACATGCGCATTGGCTCTTTATCCCACTCTCCCGTCGAGTCAGGTTCACTCGCATTGGCTCTTTATCCCAGTCTCCCGTCGAGTCAGGCACTTTCGCATTGGCTCTTTATCCCACTCTCCCATCGAGTCAGGTTCACTCGCATCGGCTCTTTACGCCAGTCTCCCGTCGAGTCAGGCACTTTCGCATTGGCTCTTTATCCCACTCTCCCATCGAGTCAGGTTCACTCGCATTGGCTCTTTATCCCACTCTCCCATCGAGTCAGGTTCACTCGCATTGGCTCTTTACGCCAGTCTCTCATAATGTCAAATTACCCTGAACCGTTGGGACACTGCCTAGAAGGGACCCGCACACTTAACTACCTGAACCGTTGGGAGATTGCCTAGAAGGTCCCGCACACCTAACTGCCTGAACCGTTGGGAGACTGCCTAGAAGGTCCCGCACACCTAACCTACCTGAACTATGGGGAGATTGGCTAAAAGGACCTGCGTACATCACATGCATCTGCCTGAGTTGCGGGGGAGCGTAATAAGGAATCCCGTCCCGCATTGTTATTCCTGTACCAATGCGGAACAAGCAGGGCACTGGGGTCGTGCCCTGCTGGTTATGTGCGGCGAGTTGAGTTAATGAGAAAGGGCGGCTTATATGCCTAGTCTTTGTAGGGATCGAACTCGTTCGCTCCGGCCATGCAGACGCCGATTGGCTTGAGCACATGCAGCACGTCGAGCGTGTTCCGGTGCGAATCGAGCACGTCCTGCAGCTTGCGGTAGACGAATGGGCTCTCGTCGGTGCCTGCGCCGCGCAGCTCGACGCCGAAGCTCCGGACCGCCTCTTGCATCTGCTCCGGCGTGATCTGTCCGCCCGTCCGGGTGCGGGTCTTCCAGTTCATGCGGCCGGCGGCCTGGGTGCGGCTCATCATCCGGCCTGCGCCATGAACCGTGCTGTAGTAAGCATCCCGGTTCTCCTCCGAATCCGCGCCGCGCACGATGACGGAAATATCGCCCATGCTTCCGCCGATGAAGCCAAGCTGTCCGGGAGCCGAAGGCGTGGCCCCCTTGCGGACGACGATAGCATCCCGCCCGTTATGCCGTTCTCGCCATGCGTAGTTATGGTGATTATGCACTTCGAAGTCCGCCTCCGCCCCGAGGATGGACAATACTTGGCCGATGACGTAGTCCCGGCCGGCGTAGGCGTACCGCCCGGCCAGCTTCATGGCGCGGAAGTACATGTCGCCGAGCTCGCTGTCCAGCTTTGCTCTGGTACCATCCGCGGCGAGGCATGCTGATGTCCACGCGGCTGCGGAACATCGCGGAGGCGGACATGGAACCGGTGCCGGACGGCATGGCGGAGACATGGCTGAGCCGAATCGCGGCCGTCCTGGATTCCCGCAAGGAGCATGCCGTGATTGAGGTCGTCCGGATGTACAACCGGGAGTTGTCCCGGATCATGTACGGCTTCTCCTGCTTCGAGAAGGAAGTGGAATATGTAGAGGAGGAGGACAGCTACCGGATTCGGCTCGCCTTCATGGGCGACGAATGCGAGTATGTGCTATCCAAAATCCGCTTCCTCGGCAAACGGGTCCGCATCGTGGAAGGAGAAAAGCTCCAGCGGCGCATGCGCGAAAGCGCGGCGAAGGTGCTCGCCCGCTACGGCATCGGGGCAGAGGGCAGCGAAGCGACAAACAGTCGCAGCGATTAAAAGTCCCGGGCAAAAACCGGATATCGCCCATTGGCCTGTTTTATTTATACACCTGCGATCTATCGTCGGACAACGCTTCGATTTTCAAAAATTCAAACTGCGCTTCAAAGCCTTCTCCCTGCGGACTGCACGCATAGATGCCGGCCTGAACGGGCTGATCCGTCCGTTCGAACAGATGGGCCATGCGGATCTGCCTCCAGGCCTGCCCATCCCGCGAATAATCGGCATAGAAATCGCTGCCGATTCTTGAAATCCGAAAATAAAGCGGCGCGTTCCCTTCGTCCGCCTCCTGGGTCGACCAATCGGAATAGCCGTGATTCGTCACCACGGCACCGAGCTTATTCGGGCTGTCGGGAATATACTCTGCCGACGACTTCATCCATGTATCGGGCGAAAATCGGACCATCACGCCGGCCTGGTCATAGCGATGGACAGGAAATGAATGAACTTTGGTCGTCAGCCTCAAGTTCCCTGCCGCTTCGGCATAGAGAAAATGACCGTTATCCGCTTGAAAGCCATAATGCGTTTTTTGCCAAAAATCAGTATCTTTCTTCGTGTGAACGATCAACCGGGATGAGCCCGTGTCGATCGACCACGCTCTGGGCGGCGAAAACCAGTTCAAGCTGGCGTGGAGCCGCTCGTCCTTAAAATGTTCATGCAGCAGCAGATGGCTCATGTCAAATCCCTCCGGTAAACACAGGTTGCGTGTAAGTGATGGAAATAAAAGGAGCCTCCTGCGAAAGGCTGCCCCATAAGCAGGAAGGCTCGGACTTGTCTATTCGACAATAATGTCTTGCAGGACGAGACGCACCGGGTTGTTGATCGTGTCGCCGACCGGGCAAGTGCGTTCAATGAACTCTACGAATTCCTTCGCCTGCTCGCAGGAAGCATTGCTTTTGATATGTATATTATAACGAATCTCCGAGTATCCGCGGCGCACATCCGACTTGTTCATAAAGCCGTCCGTATCCAGATCCCCTTCTAGTTCCACCCAGAATGCCTCAAGATCGATCTTGAACTTGCGCGCATAGGCTCTGGCGACGATGGACTGGCAGGCCCCCAGGGCGCAGAGCACGACCTCCACCGGATTCATGGCTGTGTCCGTCCCGCCCAATGATTTCGGTTCATCGATCATGATCTCGAAATTTCTCGATTTTGCCCTTACCACCATCCCATCCTGCAGGTGTGCGGTCGCTTTAAACGTCTCAACTGGCATAGGATAACCCCTCTCCCACATTTTAACTTCCATTATAACATAGTTAGGAGATAAAAATAGTAAGAATTTAAACAATCAAAATTAGCGTAATCCCCCAATTTAGCTCCACCATGAAGGGGCAGCCGCTGCCCGCGCTGCCTCTTCCCTGCCCTTCCTGGGCATTTCCCCAGAACAATCATGCGCTTCCTCTCCGCTCTCGCCGATCGCGGCCCACGTAGGCGAAAAAATATTTTTTCTGCCGCTTTCCCTTGATGCATCAACCTCTGCGCAGGCAAGCTCCCGTTCGGCCGGCCTCGCCGGGGAAGAAAAAGATTGACTGCTTGCGGTATAATAGGAAGCGGATAATGTGTTCGGTCTGACATATCGAGTGCCGTTAGAATGACACTCCAATCGAAATGTACGTGGAAAAAGGAATATCGGGAGTGAAGATCTAATGGAAACATGGAAGAAAAATCTGTGGATACTGTGGTTCGGAGCATTCATTGTCTCTTCCAGCTTCTCCATGGTCGTTCCTTTTCTGCCGCTCTTCCTGATTCAGATCGGCGTCAAGGATCATCTGGAGCTGTGGTCCGGGATTCTGTTCAGCAGCGCCTTCCTGGCCGGAGCGATCGCTTCTCCGTTCTGGGGAGCCGTCGGGGACAAATACGGGCGGAAGCCGATGATTATCCGGGCCGGGCTGGCGCTCTGCGTCATCTATCTGCTGACCGCCTTCGTCACCAGTCCCGTTCAGCTGCTCATTCTACGGTTGCTGCAAGGGCTTCTGTCGGGATTCATTCCGGGTTCGATCGCGCTGGTCGGCACGAATACGCCGGAGCGCAAGGTCGGCTATGCGCTGTCGATGATGTCCACGGCGACGGCGACAGGCAGCATCATGGGGCCGATGCTGGGCGGCGTGCTGGCAAGAATCTTCGACAACCGGATTGCGTTCGGCAGCGCGGGAGTGCTCTGCTTCCTGGCAACCCTGCTCATTATTTTCTGGGTCAAGGAAGAATCGTTCGTGCCGAGCAAGGATCGCGTCTCGATCGTGCACACGTTCAGCCTGGCGGCCCACAATAAGCCGCTGCTCGTCGTGCTTGTTCTGTCGCTCTGCACGCAGTTCTCGGTCATGACGATCGAGCCGGTGCTGCCGCTGTACATTGTCGAGCTCGGCATCTCCGACAAGAACGCCTCGCTAGCGGCCGGCTTCGTCTTCTCGCTCGTCGGGGTAGCGAGCATCATCTTCGCGCCGCGCTGGGGCAAGATGGCCGACCGGGTCGGATTCCAGCGCGTCCTGCTGATTGGCCTGCTCGCCGGCGGCATTGGAACGCTAGCCCAGATTCCGTTCCACAACATCTGGTGGTTCTCGTTCATCCGGTTCGCGTACGGCATCTTCTTCTGCGCCGTATTTCCGGCCTTGAACGGACTCGTCGTCCGCGCGACGGACAGCGAATTCCGGGGCCGCGCGTTCAGCCTGAATCAGACGGCGAACCAGCTTGGGGGCATGCTCGGTCCGCTGGTTGGCGGCGCGATCAGCGGCGTATTCTCCATTCATGCCGTCTTCTGGGTGACCGGTATCCTGCTCCTCTCCACAATGGGGCTCGCATCCTGGTCGCAGCGCAACGCGAAGCGGAGTTCCGCATCGGCGGAGCAGGGAATGTAACTTGACAATGCCTGCGAAGAAACCAGGCATCAAATGGGGCTTGCACGAGGCAAAAGGCCGAGTTCCGGGTAAATGTACCCAGACTCGGCCTTTTGGCTTCCTTGTTGCCCTCTTGATCCATTGGACGGGGAAAGACAGCCCTGTTCCGCTGCCAATTAGGATTTCATTATTGTAGTCATGATCTGCTCCAGCTCTTCTTCCGAGTTTTGCAAAAAAATGAGCATTTTGAGCCCGTCCTGCACCCCTTTGGCATAGAACCAGCCCATCTGCACTAAAGCGAGTTCCGCGTGCGCATCCAGCCATTCCAGGTGCAAGTCTTTTGCCTGTTGCTGTAATTCGCGCTGCAGCGCCCGTTCTAGTGCTTTCCGTTTATTCTGCAATATTGCGATCTCCGGCAGCAGTTCCACATGCTCTTTTAGATATTCAAGGCGTTGATGCAAGGTTTCCTTTACCCAATCGGACATATTGCTTCCTCCACATCGATTTCTGAACTATCAGCTTTGCCTCATTCATCTTTTTGACTTGGAATCTCTGCGAATCGTTCTATTATATTATAACATTTTTATCTTTGTTATGTTATAGTGATATCTCTTTTTCTTCTATGTTTTACTAACCTCTAACTGAGGTGACTTTCATGTCAGATTTGCTAAAGCTCGTTGGCGAACAGCTCAGAATGATTCGAACCGCCAAGGGATTAAGTCAGGAACAGGTTGCGGAAAGAACCGGCAAAGAAGGAATGAGCAAGTCGCGCATCTCGGATATCGAATCCGGAAAAGTCAACGTAACCTTGAAAACATTGGAATCGCTCATGCATGCACTGGATATTGGACCGGCTGAATTGTTTAATTTTGAGAAGCTCCATGGCAAGGATGGCATCGAAGAGAAGCAAATGCTTCTTGATCTCCATAAAATTGCGCTGATGGAAAGATCGATTGACGAGGTTAAATATGTCGTTCGGACCGCAAAAGACTTTCTTGAAACGATAGATGCCCAAGCTGCAAAAGAAAATAAGAAGCGTTAATTGTCTGCGCCCCGGCCGCTCCGGAGCCAGTAAGGCCCAAAAATCAGAGGGCGGCTCGCGCTCTCTGATGGATATCTACCGGATTGCCTTTATGTTCTTTTCATTTCCTGCCCCCCTTGGCTGTACTTCCTTGGACCGGCTTGGTCTACTCCGTAAATTTTTCTTTTCCCATTGACTATCCCCGTAACGGGCAAGCCTCCGTTGCAGCTCTTCCAAGCGGTCAATCCCCCTCAAGCAGATCGGGAGCATCGATATTTTCATAGTCGGCTGCAACAAGAAAGCGGCTTTCCCGGAAGATCTTCCATGTAAGATTGTTGGATTGGCAACCCCAAGACGAGGTTTTCACGGATTGCAATTCCGCCCATAATATACAAAAAACCCGAAAGCAAGCGATCCTGTTCGGGAGCACTCAACTTCCGGGCCTTGGACTCCTTCCCCGCGTCTATGCCAGGGAATTCGTTATTTGCGGCGCGATGCCGGATGCCACGCCGCTTGGCGATGCGATACAGCGCCACGCCAGTTCCTCCAGCTCCTGAATCTCCCTGCAAAGCTGCGCGATGATGGCCGCATTATCGTTTCCGCCGTGGATGGCCATGAGGAAGAAATTTTTCAGCATATCCGCCTTGCGGGCAATGCGGCGCAGCAGCTGCGCCAGGCTTCGATCCCCCTCCGCCGCTTCCACGAAGCAGGAGAAGGCATAACGGGAGCCCGCAATGAATTTGAAGGCATGCGCATGGCAGTCATACAGCTCGGCCAGACTTGCGAACGGCCCCGTCTCTCCGCCGCATGCATAGGCGCGGACGATCTCGTAGTATGCCGTCTCCCCCTGCCGCCGCGCCATGCGCTCCGCATACCTCTCCCTAATCCGGTTCCAGTCCGGACTCGCCTTCGCTTCCGGCTTGCGGAGCAGGAAAACGGCCCGCTCCTCCGGCTGCAGCGCAGGAACCTTGCACATCCGCCGGAGGTCCTCTCCCGATATCTCCCCTTCGTATTCGGGGTAAGTATCGCGAATCGCATAGCGGCCCGAACCGCCCGGCTCGGGAGTCCACCCGCATACCCATATCGAATGCGCCGCTTCCGGATCGCCGAACGTTCCCGGCTTCGCATAAGGCGCTTCCCCGCAGGAGATCCAGAGGAAGGCCGCGCAAGCGCCGTAATCAATGCGCTGCAGCAGCGGGGCAATCTCCTCGTCATCCGCATAAGGCAGCTGTTCATAAGGAATGCCGATCAGCTCCAGCTCGGACGGCTCCAGACAGGGGGAATGGTAAAACCATGGCTTCGACTTTTTCACATACAAATGCTCGTAAATCTCCTTCGTGCTCTCCCACGCGTTATAATAGAGCGCCTCGACCGGCATTCCCCATTCCTGCAGCGCCAAGGTTACCTGAATGGCCCGGCAATCGAAGAAGCCAGCCTCGAACCGCAGTCTCTCACGTATGTCCATCACAACAACGCTTCCTCCCTCTCCTCATTTCATTGCGCCAAACATGCCGAGCCGCCGGGCCCTCATTAGCTGCCCGCGCTGCTGTACCCTCGTACCGCCCGCTTCCAGCACCATCTGGCCAGCAGCAGAAGCAGAAGCGGCGCCGCAGCCGCCCAGGCGATATCCCAGGAGCTCAGGTCATTGAAGACAAACTTGGGTGCGTAGTTGCTGATAAGAAACACCGGGATTACGTAAACGCCGATGCGCTGCAGCCACGACGGGAAAATATCGAGCGGCATATTGTTCGCATCCCAGATCGAATGCGCGATCTCCGTCACCGCTCCGGTCTGTACGAAGCGGAAGGCCAGCAAGGCCGGCAGCAGCATCAGACCGTAGGTGACAGCCAATGCCGCCAGCAGCAGCCCGGCGAAGCCAACGAGATTCGCCGCATTCAGGGGCAGCCCGGCGCGGGACCAGCCGACAGCGATCATGGCGGCTCCGGCCAGCACGTTCGGCACCGGCAAGCCGATATCGACATAGCGAAGCGAGACGAGAAATTGCAGGGAAACCGGCTTCGTCAGCAGCAGATCAAGCGAACCGTCGCGCACATATTGCTGCAAGCGGATGAAATTGACGTAGAACAAGCCCATATAAAGTCCCGTCATCATCGTGTAGGTGCCGATGAACAGCAGGATATGATCCGGCGTCAGCTTCCCAATATGGAGATTCGTCTGATAGACAATCAAAATGTACAGCGCCTTCACGCATAAAAAAGCGATTTCGACCGCAATGCCCATCCAGAAATTAAAGCGGTACTCCATGCTGGCCGCCAGGCAATTGCGGATAAAAACGCCATACAGACGCATATACTCCGCTCCCGTGCGCCATGCGTCCCGGAAGGGCCTTCGTCTCTCTCCACCCATCGCCGCCTCATCCTCCCAATCCGACATACCGCTTCAGGCCAAGCCGCCATGCGATGTGCGCGGTCCCGGCCAGCAGCACGAGCCAGACGCATTGGATGGCAATGCCGCCGAGCGCTTCGCTTGCGGGAATCCGGCCGGTCAGTACATTGACCGGAAAATAAATCGTATATTTGAACGGCAGCAGGCTGAACCATCCGTTCACCGTCTCGCCGAACACCTCGAGCGGCACGATGCCGCCGCTGACGATCTGCACGATAAGACCGGTGATGACGAAAAAGTAAGAAATCTCCGCCAGCCGGAAGGCCAAGGCGCAGATCGCGTAGGACAGCAGGAATTGCACGAACGAAGCCAGAAGGAGGGCTGCCGCGAACAGAGCAAGACGAGCAGGCGGCAGCGGAGCATGGCCGTAGCGGACGGCGGCGAGCAGCACGGCGGCCGCGAGTCCGATCAGCACGGTGTCCGGGATGACCCGGCTCCCGGCATAGGCAGAGAGCCGATAGCCGAAATAGCTGATCGGACGGACCAGATACGCGTTCAGTCCGCCGCTCTTGATGTCTTCCGCGATCGTGTGCTCCAACTGGGTCATGACGAGCTTCGTCACGATGCCCGACAGGATCGTGTACAGAATCATCTGGCTGTAATCGTATCCGTACAACACCCCGTCGGCGGACGAGCGGTACACGGCCGTCCAGATCAGCGACTGAATGCCGATAGGGAAGACGAGGCTGACAAGCCCGATCAGGAATTGAAGCCGGTATTCCATTGAGGCCTGGAGCCCGATCTTGAATGCGGCGGCATACTTGCCGGCAGCGATCCGGAAGCGGCCCGCCCTGGAACGGCCCGCATCGTGCTCCTTGCCGTCCGCCGTCCCGGTACCGTCCGCGTGGAGGCCGCCGTTATCGAAACCAGCCCTGCCGTGCGGCCGGTTGCCCGGCAGGCCGCCGCTGTCTTGCCTGTTCCCCGGCCTCTCCATCGGCGGATTATCCGGTTGGCCATTCGGTTGATCTGCTGGCTGATCATCCGGCTGGCCATTCGTGCCGCTGCCGTCCCGCAACCGCTGTCCGCCGCTATCCTTCCGTCGCATGCCGGGGCGCTTCGCATCCATCCGCGCGCTCTCCTTCCCTTTCCGACTTGGCCGCATACAAGCGCTCGATCGCTTCCTCGACCGGGATCTCCTCCACTGTCCAGTCCTCGACCAGATCATGGTCAAGCAGCAGACGCGCCAGCGGCTTCACTTCATCCGCCGCCACCTCCAGCTCGGCCGTCATCCCCTGATGGGCCCGGACCTCCGCCAGCATCCGCACGAGCGCTCGCAGCTCGATTAGGGGAATGTCGGCAGCGAACCGCACCTTCATCCGTTTGCGGCGGCCGAAGGATGCGCTGATTCGCGTCAACTCCCCATCATAGGCGATTTTCCCGCCGTGAATGACGAGCGCCCGGCCGCATACCTGCTCGATATCGCGCATGTAATGGCTCGTCAGCAGAATCGTCGCCCGCTTCTCTTCCTTATAAGCCCGCAGGAATTCCCGCACATTCTGCTGGGCGGCGAAGTCCAGACCCAGTGTCGGTTCATCGAGGAACAATAGCTGCGGCCGGTGAATGAGCGCGGCGATGATCTCCATCTTCATCCGCTCGCCCAGCGACAGACGGCGCACCTGCACGCCGAGCAGATGCCTTACATCGAGCATGCCGGCCAGTTCGTCCAGCGTCATCCGGTATTCGCGATCGCCGAGCCCGTAGATGCATTTGTTCAAATAAATCGATTCATTCGCGGGCAGATCCCACCAGAGCTGGCTTTTCTGGCCCATGACGATGGCGAAGCGGCGCTTGAACTCCCGCCGGCGCTCCCAGGGCACATAGCCGAGCACCTTCGCCTCTCCGGCCGACGGATGCAGAATGCCGGACAGCATCTTGAGCGTCGTCGTCTTGCCCGCTCCGTTCGGGCCGATGAAGCCGACGGCTTCGCCCTGGGCAATGTCGAAGCTGATGCCGGCGACGGCATGGCGGTACAGCTCCTCGCGGCGGAACAGATGGCGCAGCGAATGCCGGAGGCCGCTCTGCTTGCGGTAGTAAGCGAAGGTCTTGCTCAATCCCCGCACCGTGATGGCGCTCATGGCAGTTCTCTCCTTCCTTGTCCGCCCGTTCCGTGCCCGGCCCGCGGCCGGAGATTAGGCGCCGTTGTTGTACAGCAGCACGCATTTCGAGCAGACCGGCGTCAAGCCGCAAGCAAGCGCCTCGCGGTGCTTCTGGTACCCGTCGCCATGAAAGACGTCCTTCAGGCTGCCGTCCCGAAGATCGGCGATCGTGAATTCCGGGAAAAACTTGCATGGATTCACCTTCCCGTTCGGCAGCACATCCATGCGGGTCGCCAAGGCCAGGCACTCGGACCGGCCCATGCCCGGCCGGTCCGTGCCCAGCACGAAGCTGCGCACCTCGTCCGGCTCCAGCGCGGGCTGGAAGCGGATGCGGTTCCTCCATACTCGCGAACGCAGCTTCTCCATCTCCGCGATCAGCGGCTCGATGTTGTCCGGGGACAGATGGTAGGTAAAGGAGTGCCAGCTCTTTTTGCCGGACTCCGCGTCCTGCCGGGCCGCCTCAAGCCAGCCGAAATGCTCCGCGAAGTAGGTGTCCATCCGCTCCGCGACTTCCTCCGGAATATACCAAGGGAAGACGAAGTAGACGGAATTGACGCCGGCCTCCTCGAAAAATTCCATAAACTCGTACAGCCGGGTGACCATGGCGTCGTTGATGGTCAGGCTGACCGACACATCCCCGCGGAATTCGCCTGCCCGCTTCCGCTCCAGCAGCAGCTCGATGGCGGACATCACCTTGCGGAAGATGCCGCGTCCGCGTATCGCATCGTTCTCCGCCTCGAAGCCTTCCAGGCTGGCGAGAAGCGTCACCCCTTCCGGAAGCTTCAACAGCGACTCCAGCTTGGGCTCGACGAGCACCGCGTTCGTGCAGATGGTCGAGATGCGCGGATCGGAGGCCAGCAGTTCGCACAGCTCGTCGAACTTGGAATACATCAAGGGCTCGCCCCCCCATAAGTACATGCGGGAACGGTAAGGCCGCGTCTCCTCGAAGATGCGCTTGATCAAGGCAAAATCGATCTCCCGCCGGGCCTCCTGGCGCTCGAACTCATGATGATATCCGTCGGGATTCCATTCGAAGCAATGCTTGCAGCGCAGATTGCAGCCGTTATTCAGCTTGATCCCGATATCGCGCGGCAGATCGAAGGCGAAGGAGCGGTCAAGCTTCCGGCCGCGGCTGGCCGCGCTCCGGTTGTGAAGCGTCTGCTTCATGGAGCGGAATTCCGCCGGGGTCAGGGTAGCGCTTGTCTTCGGTTGTGTCATGGATACATCCCTCCGTAATCGGATAGTGAAAGCGCATGTCGAAGCAGATTATGATGAAGCGTCTCCAGCGCGCTGCGCGCGAAGCCGGACGCCGCCCATCGGTCGTAGGCGATGCCGAAGCCGAGCCGTTCCCACAGCAGCGCATTGGCCCGCTCATGATCGCCGAACGGCTCCAGATAGACGAGCGGCGCCGCTGCGGACAGCGAATCGACGAGCGTGCCGCCGCCGGGCTTGCTCACGATGGCCAGGCTGCGGCGGATAGCGCCGTATAATCGCGGTCCGTCCTGGCCCCGCTTATAGATCGGCGCTTCCCCCGCCTTCCATTCCGCCATCGGCGGATAAGGCGGCTGCTCGGGCCCCGCCGGGTCCTCCGACCACGGGTGCCATGCCGGGTCGGTGAGATAGACGCGATCGCCAGGCCGCGCCGCCCCCGTCTCGTCTTGATCGTAGGCGACGAGATCAAGCGCGTACCGCTCCTGGAGCGCGGGGGCCACGCCGCGGTAGGTGCCGATGCCCCATCCCCCGCCATGGACCACAATCCGCTCGTCCCGCTCGGCATAGGGCAGGATCGGCTCATCGGACATCGCGAGCCGGTAATGCAGCAGCGGCTGCTCTCCCTCCAGCCGGAACAGCCAGTGGTGGCGGAAGCGGGGATAGGTCTCGCGATAGACGCGGTAGGAGGGCGTATCGATCGCATCGAGCCGGAGAAATTCGGCCCGGATCGTCTCGGGGTGGACGCGCCGTTCGTATTGCTCCAGAATAGGAGCCCAGAAGCCCGTCACGGACAGGAAGGTGCGGCGTTCTTCGGCTTGCCAGCGATCAAGCAGGGCATCCACCGCGCCGTCCGCGAGTGACGGGCCAATGCCGCGAACCAAGCGCGTGCCCATCAAGGCCGTGGCGAAGCTGGCATGGAACGCCTGCTTCGCCCGGACAAGCTGCTGCCGCGTCTCTTCCGGGAACAAGCGTTCCAACACCTCGAATTCCGCCGGAACGCCGCGCTTCCGCAGCCGCTCCAGCAGGCAGATGCCAGGCACGTACGCGCCAAGCGAATTGCCCGAGGTCAGGATGGTAACAGGTGAAGCGGATTGCATCGATGACACCTTCTTTTTTCCATTCATAGATGAGCCGCGCCAAGACGGTTCATTCAACTTCGACCGTTCTGATTATCCGTCCATTCTCATTCATCCATTTTCATTCGTCCGTTCTCAATAGATGCGGAAGCCGTACGCCGCCAACGCCTCGCGGAGCCGCCGGCCGATCCGCTCGCTCGCCTCCCGGCTGCCGGCGGCCAGCGAGACATACCACCGTCCGGACGACCGTCCGCCATCCGGCGCGAACAGCGTATTGGCCGACAGGGGAACAACGCCTTCCCGCCGTTCCGGCGTGAACAGCAGCCCGCTCCGATCAAGCCGGGCCAGCAGTTCGGCGAACCGCTCCGTCTGATCGCACCAAGCGCGGTCCTCCCGTTCGGACTGCTTCATGTCTCCGCCCGTCCCGGCCGAGACCTTCCACGCGTCCGGAAGCCCAAGCTGAAGGCAGGACAGGAAGCTTCTGTGTCCGCATCGCTCCCAATGCGTGCCGAGGCTGTAATTCAACAGCCCCATCGAATGCCGCGCATTGATCTCGACGACGGGATGGACGCGGCCATCGGCAAGAAGCATCGAATCGACGCATACCGGGCCGAAGTAGCCCTCCTCATACAGGCATCCCGCCAATTGTTCCATCGCCGCGAAGTACCCGGAAGCGTTCAGCCGATCGGCCAGTTCGGGCCCGGCAGCATGAGAACCGCCGTAATTATGCCCGCGGTTCACCATCTGCTGAACGCCAAGCAGCGAGACGTCCCCGTCCGCCGCAATCTGGAGATGGCAGGAGAAATCAATCTCTTTCTCCAGCCACGGCTCCAGCAAAAGCTGCACCCGCTTGCCCGCCCGCTGCTGATCCCGGATATAGCCGATCAGCCGTTCCAGCAGCGGCGCGGAATCGACCGCAAGATTGCCGCTGCCCGAGACGCCGTAGGGATCCTTCAGCACGAGCTTCCCGGCCTGCCGCAGCAGCTTCGTCCCGATGCGCATCGCCTCGTCGGCATCCTCCGCGAGATGCCCCGGCGGATTCCAGCCCAAGCGGACCGCCAGCCGGTGCGAATACGCCTTGGAATTGACCCGGGCCGCGATGTCTGCGGCGGGAACCCGATCCGCGGCGCCATAACGCCGGGCCAACGCCGCGGCGGACGGGATGGCCGCATAGACAGCCCAGGGCAACTCCTGCAGGCAGCGGAGCCACTGCTCCTGATCCGGCTGGCTTGCGATGGATTGGAAGATATCGTCTTCCCGTGATCCGGCAGCCCCGCTCCCGCCTGCCGCCGCCGTCCGGAAGCGGAAGCCAATCTCCCGCAAATAAGCCCCATGCGCCCTGTTCATGGGCTGCCGTGTGATCAGCACGCCGTCATCGCCGCAGAGCGGGAACAGCAGCTCGTCCATACATCCGGCGACCGCTCGCCCCCGAGACGCTCGAACCGCAGGCAGCTTCGCCAGATGATCGGGACGCCAATACGCTTCGGCATCGAATGTTCCGAGCACGATCCGAGGCCCGTCATAGACCGGCTTCAGCAGCGGCCGCACGGCCTCCGGCGCCGGACTACGCATGCCGCTCCGCCCCGGCATCCAACTTCCCGAGGAAGCCCAGGAACGCCCGCACGCTCTGCAAATGCTCATACTCGAACCGTTCGAAATCGATCCGCACCTTCAACTGCTCCTCCACCTTCAGCATGAAATGAATGAGCTGAAGCGAATCGAGCCCGACATCGTCAATCAGATTCGTCTCCGGCGTCAGCCGCAGCTCCCAGGCCGGCTCCTCCTTCACCTCGCTGACCAGGCGAGCCAATGTGTCGATTGCGTGCATACCACCACTCCTGTTCTCTGTAAGTCGGATCGAACATCCTTAACCAACATATGAAGCCATAACAAGGAATATTTCACTCGATTTAAATGATATCGCTTTCACTTTCATCTTTTTTCATGGCTCTGCACGCTGCCCCCCCCCTAGACTCGCACATAGCGGTTTCCCGTATTTTTCTTGTCGCTGCTATCCCCTGCCTTCGCAGTCATCGCAAAAAAACCGTCCCGCAAGGCTGCTGCTCCCTTGCAGGACGGCTCTGTCATCTCAGTCTACATATGTCCCATTTGCTCCAATACGCGGTACAGGAGGACCGCCACCTGCGCCCGGGTCGTCAGGGCGTCCCCTGCGAACCCGCCTGCGCCCATGCCTTTGACCCATCCGGTCTGGTAGGCATACGCTACGGCCGCGCGCGCTTCCGGCGACACCTGCTCCAGCGCCGTCTCGTCCATTTCCCCGGCCGGAGGTTGCGGCAGCTCCGGATGGAGCGCCGCCACGAGCAGAACAATCATCTCCTCGCGCCGCAGCGCCTCATGGGCGCCCGGCTCGCCGGACCGCCGCTTCCAATCAGGTTCCTTGCCCGTGATACGGTCCAGCAAGGTCATGAATTCGGCCTGCGTCACCGGATCGTTCGGCGCGAACCGGGTATCATTCCGGCCTGACACGACATGATGGGAAGCCAGCGCTTCAATCTTGGCCCGGCCCCAATGCTGCGCGATATCTGCAAATGTCTTTGCGTATTCCAATCCCGCATATTCGCCCGGCTGCCGCACCGGCACAGTCAGGACATGCGCGCCTTTTTTGCCCGGCTCATTGGCTATGCGCTTCGGCAGCCCGGCGTAACCCCACGATTCCGCTCCATGTCGTCCATAAATGCCGGCCGCTTGCGGATGCCGGACCAATTGTTTGTCCAGTTCCAATTCCAACAGCAGGGGCACGTTCCAAGCCTCGCTCTTCGAGCCGATGCCCGGTTCGCCCGCCTGTCCCCCCGCTCCCTGTTGCTTCCCGGCTGCCGGTTTTTGCTCCTGTGCCTGCTGTGTCCGCACCGGGGTCTTCATGCCAATGATGTCCGACACGAGCGCGGCGGTATCGCCCGAGACCAGAGCCTGGCGGGCGCCGCCCAAGCTGGAGCTTGCCTGGACGGAGAGCGTCAGCTTCAGTCCATCCCGGTCAATGAAATCCGGGATCGCTTCTGCCGGCACGGTCAATGCGAAGCGAAGTCCCTTCAGAAGCAACACCTTCCCGGACTTGGCCAGCCTTTCGGCCGAGGAGTTGACTACCTCCACGACCGTCTCCGTATACTCCTTCCATGACAATGAGGACAGATCCAGCGCAACCGGAGCGCCGGCTTCCCCTGTGTCCAGCTCTTTCTCCAGCCAATCGGAAGCAATCCGCACGCGCGCCTGCTTGCCGCCCTGGCCATCGGTCACGTACAGCGTCCCTATCAAGCGGCCATCCGCCCGAATCAGGGTCCCGGTTCGCGAAGCCGGGCTTGAGCTTGAGTTTGAAGAGGATCCCGACCCCGAAGCAGATGATGGCGGATCCGGGCGGGTTGCTGGCGGCGTCGCCATGTCCGCCCCCTTCACCTTCACGAGCGCTTCTGTCTTCAGCGCTCCATAGACAATATGGATGCGGGCCTCCCCTTCTCTCAGGGCGGCAATGCGGCCGCCCGCTTCCGCCCGGGCGACTTGAGGGTTGGAGGATGTGAAGGACAATCCTTCCGTAATCGGGACGCGCTTCACTTCGCCTGCGGCATAGACGGCCGCCGTGACGGTCAACTGAGCCGATTCCCCCGCCTTCAATGCGAGCTCCTCAGGTTGGACATGGATCGAGCGCACTTCCTCTGTCGGAGGCACATCGGATTTCCTGACCGTGACCGGCACGACAGCCTCCAGTTCGCCATAGCTTACGGTCACCTTCGTCTCGCCTGCCTGCAAGCCGGTAACCCGTCCCGCCTCATCGACCGCGGCAATGCCGGCATCCTGCGAACGGAACACCAGGCCCTTCACCAGCGGGACCGTCAATTCCTTGCCCTCGGAATAGACTGCGGCCGTGACGGTCAATTGCGAAGCTTCCCCTTCCTTCAGTGCCAATTCCGGCGGGTGGACGGCAATTGAGCGAATCTCGCCCTCCGGGATGTCCGGAGCCGGGGACACGGTGACCCGAACGGTATCTTCCAGCCCCTCATACGTTGCCTTCACCGTCGCTTCGCCTGCCGACCGCGCCGTGATCAAGCCTTCCGCATTCACTTCAATGACTTGTTCACCGTCTGCCGCGTAGGCGGACAATGCAGTGACATCGCGCTCGTTCCCGTCCTCATCCTCCGCCTTGACATGCAATTGAAGCTGTTGTCCTTCGTACAAGCGGATATCACGCGGCTCCACCGTAATCTTCGCCACCGGTTGGGCGGGATCAGGGTGCGTGATGCGCGCGCGGATCATATAGTTCCCTTGCGAGGCTGCCGCCCGTGTCCAGGTTCCGTCCTCCAGCCTCCAGGATCGGCCGTGATTGACGCCCTCTTCATCGACGGCTAGCCCCGGCACGTCAGGATAAGCGCCGTCCTGGATATAGGCGACATAGAAATCCCCGTCAACGAACGGACCATTCGAAAAAGAAAGCTCGGTCCATTCCCCGTCAAGGCTGGCCGTTCCCGCGTGCGGACCGGAGAGCAGCCCGCCCGGCTGCCCGTCGGGTCCCGATGCGTCATACAGCGCATACCGGAAGGCCGTTCCGCCCGGAACCGGCCATCCATCAGCCCAGAAGAACATGCGCGCCCCGGTCACCTGGGCCGGGCCGTCGCTTGTCATGCGCACCGCATAGCCATTGCCTGAACTATAAAAAGCTACCGCATTATCCCCCTCCCCCCGATCGTAAGCCAACTCGTCCTCTGTCCCGCGGAAAGATTTCAGCGCAATCGGGTTCGTCACCGCCCCTTCCGCACGGATCTGCTGCTCATATGGCCAATACCCGCGCGCAGAGACGAGCAGCGTGTAATCTCCAGCGTAGACCTCCAGCGTGTAGTTCCCCTGTTCATCCGCAACGGCGGTTGGCACATGCGCATCTTCCCTTACCCGTACCGCCGCCCCGGCAATCGGCTCTCCCGTCGCCTTATCGGTAATAACGCCGCTGATCGTGGAGCTTGAGAGCGGCTGCAAATGAATATTCGCCTCGGTCCGCTCCCGATCATGTATCGTCACCGTCTGTTCGGCCGTGTGATAGCCATACGCTTCCACCCGCATCGTATACGTCCCCGGCGGGTGCGTCAGCCGATAGCGGCCCGTCCCGGAATCGGTCTTCGTCGAACGGTCCGTCTCGACGATCGTAACCGTCGCCGCGGCAGGAAGGCCGGAAGAGCGTTTTCCCTTCCCGTCTGCCGTCTGAAGGGAGGCGGTCTCCTGCTTCATGCTTCTCCACGCTGACAAGCTCGGGGCTGTTGGCGCTTTCTTCGCCGCCGCTTCCCTCGAAGTCGCTTGTTCTTCCTTGCCCGCTGCTCCTGTCCCCGCTTCTTCGGCAGGCTTGGCCTCGGTCCCGGCTGGAATGAAAGTCTTGACTGGCAGCGTATCCCGCACCTGAATATCATCCAAATACCACCCGTTCGCCAGAGAGGCTCCTCCGGTCTTCAGCCGGAAGCGGATGTGCACCTTCTTGCCGGCGTATTTGCCGATGTCGATCTCATCCATATACCAAAACCTTTTGGGATGGTTCGTATTATAGGTTGGCTTCGGATAGGCCGCCAGACTTTGCCACGCAGCGCCCCCATCCTCGCTAATCTCGACATAGCCCTTATCTCCGTCCTCCAGATCATACCACTGCTGAAAGTAGAGCGACGCATGCTTTGCTCCCGTCAAATCAATTTCCGGGGAAATGATGCTTTGATTCGTATTTTTCGAGACATATCCAGCGAAGTTCGTGCCGATGACGTTCTTGCCGGAGACGGCCTGCGGCGGTCCATACTTCGGGTCGGGAACCCCATGCTCCCACTCGTTCGGCTCGCCTTCACGCGTCCAACCCCTGTCCCCGCCTTCGAAATCTTCGCCGTAAATAAGCTCCCCTCCGGTAAATGTCCAGCTCACCTCGTTCGAAGCTTCGCTAAGCACATGGCTGTATGTCCTCGCCTTGGCGATATAAAAGTATGTTCCCTGCTGCGGCAAGGGGTGGTCGGCGAAGTTGCGTCCGGTGCTCACGCCAATCTCCGCGTACGATCCGCCTGGCTCCGGCGAACGGTAGATGACGTACTCCTTCACATCGCCTTGCGGCTCCTGCTCCCATTCGAGGATAACCTTGCCCGGGGCGTTACTCCGCGCCTTCACCTTGGGAGCGTCAGGCTGGAGGTTAGTCGGTCCGATAAGCTCGATATCGTCGACATACCAACCTTCATCGCTTCCGTAGGCTCCCCGGAGATTAAAAAGAACGAAAATCCGATCTCCTTTGTACGGAGACAAATCGATGTAGTCCGTTTTCCAATCGCCGCTTTTCCCGTCAAATTGCTTCGCGAGCTCGAATTCGAATTGCTTCGACTCCCGTCCGATAAAAACCTCTGCCTTGTCCAGCAGAATCGAGTACCAGCTTCCGAGCTTGTGCCAATGCTTGAAGCTCAGTATCGTATGCTCGCTGTCCCGCAGATCGATAAGCGGCATGACGAAGTAGGCCTCTTCCGCCCCGGTGGGGTAATTGCCGTCAAGCCGGGTCGCCATCACTTTGCTTCCCGAGCCCGCCTTGCCCGGCCCGCTCGTCGGGACGCCCCATTCCCAGATGCCCGGTTCCCCGCCGAAGCCGTAGCCCTCGATGTCCGTCTCGAAGTCCTGCGCATATCCGAGCTTGACTCCCTCCGAGACTTCCACGGGCCACCAGGCGGATACCTTCTCGTTGCCTCCGAAATCCACTGCCCGAATCCGGTATTCGATTCCAGCGGTGTCCAGCATCGATGACGGGATAATGCCCTCATAGATTCCATCCCGGTAATCCCCCGACATCCGAACCATAGATATTGCAGTTCCAGCCTGTTCCCCCTTCTTCTTCACTTCCAGTTCCGCCCGGGTGACGCTGATGTCATCCATAATTCGGGCCGATATTTCCTGATCCAGCGCGTTGAACACGAGCGTCAGGGGCTGATGCTCGATGACTGGTTCTTCGTCATCCTCTCCATCCACCGTTACCGCGCCTTCAAGTTCGCCCAGACCCGCTTGCTGGGTGGAGACGGCATTCAAGGCATTCACGATGCCCGATCCATAGCCATTGTTCGGACTCTGCGGGAACGTATTGTCCGTCAACGCGATGGCCGTGTCCTTCAAAATCTTCTCGACTTCATCCACCGTCAGTGAATGGTTGGCCTGCAGCAGCAGCGCGGCTACTCCGGCCACATGCGGAGCGGCCATCGATGTCCCGTTCATGAGAGCGTAAGAGCCGCCCGGGACGGAGGAACGGATGCTAACGCCAGGCGCCGACACTTCCGGCTTCATCTGCCCGTAAGGAGACGGGCCTTGGAGCGAGAAGTCAGCCAGCCGATTGCTGCTGTTGACCGCTCCAACCGCGAACGATTCCGGATAGTTCCCCGGCGGGGTGATAGACCCCGGCCCGCCGTAATTATAAGGAGGTCTCGTATTGCCCGCCGCAAATACAGGCACGATGCCGGCAGAGCGCCATGACCGGACGATATCCTGAAAAAACTCGTTCTTCCCGGCCTGCACGTTTCCCCAGGAATTGTTGACAATATCCGGAGCCAGCTCGGGATAGGCGCGGCCCGAGTCGTCGGTCGGCGCCAATATCCATTCGCCTGCCGCCAAAATGCCTGCGTCCGTCGCCTCCCCAGCCGAGTTGAAGATGCGCGCCGCGATCCATTTCGCCTGCGGCGCGACCCCGATCGGGTTGGTGCCATCAGGCTCCGATCCGACCATCGTGCCCATCACATGCGTTCCGTGGGCGTTGCCGTCAAAAGGCAGCTTCTTCTTTTCCGGCGTGGCGTCATACCAGCTTAACTCTGGCCGATCGACCTGCCCTTGAGCATTATAGCCTCTCCATTTCCGCTTCAGCGCCGGATGATCCAGATCGACGCCCGAATCCATGTTGGCGACGACGACGCCCATGCCGTCAAAGCCTTTGTCCCACGCTTGACCCACATTCAAGTTGCGCAAATTCCAAGGCAGCTCGACTGCTGCATCGGCTCCTCCCGTCCAGTCCTGAGCCGGTTCCCCCGCTCCATCCGCCTTGGACGGCCCGGTGTCCGGTACGGCTTGCCCCTTGTCGAGCACCTCCAGCATGTATTTGCGGTTCGGGGTGATGCGCTCTACCGCGGGATGGGCTGCCAGCCGCTCCATCACCTCCCGCGTGCTGGTGACCGCGATAGCGTTAACGATATAGAAGGAGCGGTAATCCTGCACCGAGCCATTCTGGAGGCCCGCTTCCAGTTCCTCGCTGATCCCGGCCTGAGTCCGATCGGCCGTCTCCTTCAAGTCGTTCAAGACAAAGCTTCGCACGGTCAGCTTGCGCTTCGCGGATGTCTCCCCGCTCAAGGCGGAATAAGACTTGGCCAGCTTCGCGGCGGCCTCCACGTCGCTCTGCTCCCGCAGCTTCACAATATAAGTCCCTGTCCCTTCCTGCCCGAACTCGTCATAGACTTCGCCATCTACAACGGCGGGCGGCAGACGAATCCTGTTGGATTCCGCCATCTGGACCGAGTTATCGGTCTGTTCTCCCGCGTGCGCATACACTCCCGGTACGGAAGTCATGCCCATAATGAGCGCGATGACGAAAATCAGCCATCGCCGCAGCCAAGCTTTGCCTTTCACATTCCATTCCTCCTTGTCCCGATTCTATTACCTTGATGAACAAGCCCAAGAAGTTGATAGAATTGTACACAAATTGAAATATTTTGTAAATGAATTTTTATAAACCATTTATGGATCATACTCTCATTTTTGAATTCTTTCTATTTTGGAAGAAAGTATTTCCGAGCCCAATCGTCAAAAGAGCGCTTCGATCGTCACCAATCTGCAAGGCAAGGGACTGCATTCGGCATGTCCCCGTATCGAAATATGTCCTAAAATTCTGACTTGTCTTCACGCAAAATCAGCCGCTCCCTCCGTTGATTTTGGCCCTTGCTCCCTTGTTCCTCCGACCCTGCGAAGCAGGCGGCGCTGTTAGTTCCCGGCCTTTCTATCAAACATTTTCAATGATTGGCCGATATAGTAAATAACATCCTGAATCTAGCAGCTTGGAAGAACACCCGCCGTACTTCATTTTTATGGAGAAGGAGACAGACTAAGCGATGAAAATCAACAATGGGTCGCTGCTTCCCCCGAACCTGTACAACATGAGCAGTCGTGAGGGAGAAACCGGACGCGCCATGCAACTCGAAGCGGGCAAGCCTGTTGGGGCGAATTATGACACGGTTGAGATCAGTCCGGCCGGACGGAAGCTGGCGGAGGATGCGATTGTGCATCACCCGGCGGCGCAGGTATCTATGCCCTCCAAGCCGGCGGGAGCGCCCGATGATTATGTCAACATTGGCGATTTGATGAAGCGATTTGATCCGGAAGGGCACCAGCAGATGAATGAAGCTATGATGAACGGTGGCGACTGGTTCGGCATCATGCTGAAGTTCGTCCATCGCATCCCGGACAACAAGCACTGGATCAGTACGTATCTGAAGGAGGAAAAAGAGGGGATAACAGCGGCAAAAACGGCAGCGGCTTTCTCTCCTCAGCAGACGGTTCAACCTGCAACGCCAGCTGATTCGGTCTTGTCCGAGCTTCAAGCTCTGTTGAAAAAGAATCCGTTCATGCTGGACGATGAGACGGGCCGGAATGTCTTCTTGTTTGTGCGAACGCTGCAAGCGGAGACAAAATAGAACGCGGAGTTCATACGTACCTTCCCTGGAAGCTGGGGCTGTCCTATATTTTGGGTCCGAACGAGACAGCCCTGCCCTTCCCCCGCTTCTTACAGCTCAACTTGCCGGAGAAACTGTAAAAATGCAGTTTTCCTCTATGACGTTTACTCCGCTGCAGCAATTCCTGCAAAACTGCACCATTTCCAGCTTATACAGTAGTTCGAAAGCAGAAATCAGTAAAAATGATGTACTTTCGCAGGAAAACTATCAAATCATAGATAAAATAGCGCAAATTGCTGCATTTACGCAGGATTTAACTGCTAAGGGAGCAGCAGACATCCTGAAGCAACTTAAACATATCAGAAGCCGGGGCTTCCGACCCCGGCTTTCTGTCTCTCTGCCTAGTATTCATCATAGAAGCCGCTCTTGGGCAGAAGCCCATCATATCGCTACACGCGGGCTTCCACCGGGACCCGGCCGATCATATCCGCGAGCTTGACCGGCATGCCTCGCTGGAGACGGGATTCCTCCGCGGCAAAGGCGATTAAGTGGCTCTGCAAGGAGGCTGTCGCCGAGGTCAAAGCCGACGGCGACGCTTCCTCCTGATGCTCGCGCACCAGATGGAGGAAATCGGCGACCATCCGCTCGTCCCCGCCGCCATGGCCGTCGCCGGAGACGCCGCAGTGGAACTCTACCCGCTCGCCGGTGGCAAAGCGCTTCAGCGTATACGTTCCATCCTCCATATTGCCGATAATCTCGCCCTTCGTTCCCATGATGCGCACGCTCCGAACCTCTTGCTCCGCGAAGGCCGACAGCGTGAAATTGGCATTGGCTCCGTTCGCGAATTCCATGTTGACGATCTGGTGGTCGACCACATTGTTGTCGCAGCGGTAGACGCAGCGCCCGAACGGGCCTTCCTTCAAGGCGGTCATGATGCCTTCCGGCGACAGATCATGCGTAATGTAGCGCGCCCACGGGTGCTCCGGCGGCTGGTTGTACAGCTTGAGCGCCGAGAAGGGGCAGCTTCGCTCCACCTGGCAGCCGTCCGTGCAGCGGGCGGTGGAGCCTGCCGGCGCATGCTCCTCCCGGAAATGCATCAAGGATCCGTAAGAGCTGACGCTGACGCAAGGCTCATCCATCAGCCAGGAGATAATGTCGAGATCATGGCATGATTTGGCGAGAACCATCGGACTCGATTCGTCCGAGTTCCGCCAGTTGCCCCGCACGTAGCTGTGCGTCATATGGCGGTAGCCGACATATTCCGAATGCTGGATCGCCGCGATCGTGCCGACTTCTCCCGCGTCGATGCAGCGCTTGATGCCGGACCAGAACGGCGAGTACCGCAGCACATGGCTGACCGTCAGCACCCGGCGGTGAGCGAGGGCGGCCTGCTCGATGCGGATGCACTCTTCGGCCACGGGCGACATCGGCTTCTCCAGCAGGATATGGTAGCCCAATTCAAGCGCCTTCATCGCCGGCACATAGTGCAGCCGATCCAGCGTGCTAATAATCATGACATCCGCGATGCGGCCCTTCTCGAAGGCCTGCTCCCACGAACGATATACATATTCCGGCGCGATGCCATGAATCTCCGCGATGCGCTGCCGCCGCTCCTCATTCGGCTCCGCGACCGCCACGATTTTCAATTCATCCGGATGCTTCTCCGCATAGGGACCGTAAATATACCGTCCTCTGCTTCCGGCTCCAAGCAATACGGCAGTTACTGTCTTCACAAGGGTTCCTCCTCGTCATGGTGATTGCTGTGCCCTGATCGTACGTCACCGGACGAGGAGCCGAAAGAGACTTTTCGATACATTCATATACTCTTCTTGACCTCCCTGGCCTGCCGCTGGAGCCGATATTCCTGCGGGGTCGCCTGATTCTGCTTCTTGAAAAAGCGGATAAACGCCAGCGCTGAATTGTAGCCCAGCGCCGCCGCAATCTCATTGACCTTCATCGGGCTGTTCAGCAGCCATTCCTTCGCCTTCAAATTCCGGTACTCATTGATGTAGTCGGACAGGCCGATACCCGTCAGCTGCTTATACAGGCGCGAGAAGTAAGACGGATTGAGCCCGACATGATCCGCAATGGCGATAAGCGAAATATCACGAGACAGATGCTCCTCGATAAAGCGGTGCACCTTCTTGACCAGATCGGCCGGCACCTGCCCTCCTTGGGCTGCCTGGCGCGCGAAGAAGCAGTCGGCCAGATTCCAGAAATACTGCTTCACATCCGGCCACGAGACCGCTTCATCCTTCTGGTACAGCAGCGTCGCGTCCAGCTTCGCGTGCACCTCCTGGCGGAACGGCTCGTTCTGATCCATGCACGACAGGAAAATGGAGGCGAGGGAATGATACAGCTCCATTTTGCGCCCGTAGGCATGCGAGTCATCCGTCCAGATGGCAGTCAGGTGAAGATACAGATTATTGAACTCTTCCCGGTGGTTGCTCTCCAGACATTGCAGGAGCAGCTGCAGCCGGGTATGGTGGCAGTAATCGTTCGCCGCATCCTCGCCTTCCTGCAGCTTGAGCAGATCCGAGTCCGTCACAATCACGGCGGGAGACAGGCCAAGCCCGTAGACGAAGCAATATTTCAGCATATGGAAGCGTTCCGAGATCATGGGCCAATTCGTCGGCTCGCTGCTCAGGGCGAAGGAGACCGAGACGCGCAGCAAGCGCTGGCATGTCTGCTGAATGTTCTCCAGCATAGCGCTGATATGCGAATACCCCTTCTGCCACGCCGCAGCCTCGGAGGGACCTGTCTCCCGGGGCTGCAGCAGCCACACGATGCGGGAATTATCACAGACGCAGGAGTAGCATTGCATCTGCGGCGCCGCGTACTCTTCGGCAATGTTCTGCACGGCGTACAGCAGCAGCGCCTTGTCCAGCGGCGTGAACGATTCCTTCCACGTGTCCACCCGGCCCAGCAGCAGCAGGATCGGCCGTTCCGCCTGCAGCGGAATGCCCAGCTCCCGCAGGTGGAGCGCCCGCTCGGCCGCTGCCTCCTGCTTGCCCTGCAGCAGCTCCCATATATACTCCTTCTGCAGCAGCGGCATCGCCTGGCGCGCCCGTTCATTGGCCCGCTCCAGCATCCGGAGCTGATCCCCTTCTTCGTCCAGCTTCGCCATCGCGCGCTCGACCGAGCTGATGATTTTGTCGTCGCTCTCGACCTTCAATATATAGTCGAAGCCGCCATACGCCATGGCGCTCCGGATATAATGGAAATCATTGTAACCCGTAAGAAAAATGACTTTGCAGGACGGCCAATCCGTCTGAATGATCTGCAGCAGCTCGATGCCTTCCAGTCCCGGCATTTTGATGTCGGAGATGACGATGTCCACCCGGTGGCTGCGCATGAGCTGGAGCGCCTCTTCTCCTGAATACGCTTTCATCACTTCCAGCTCCGGATGCTTCGTGGTCTGGAACAATTCCAGTAGCCCGTCAACAATGATGGGCAGATCGTCTACGATGAGCAGTCGACGCATAGCCGATTCCTCCTTTATTCTACGCCAAGATGTATAAGTACTTTGAGCCCGCCAAGCGCAGAGCGCGACACTTCCAGCCCGTATTCCGCACCATAGTGAAGCTGTATCCGCCGATGCACATTGATAAGCCCCGTCGTCTCCTCCATACGGTCAGCCGAATGCGCTAACCGGGCGCGCAATTGCTCCAGCCTGTCATCATCCAGATTGTTGCTGTTGTCTTCCACGCCGATGGTCATTCCGTCAGCCCGCACCTCGCTATACACCCACAGCTCGCCCGGTTCCACCATGCCGCCGATGCCATGCTTATAGGCATTCTCGATAATCGGCTGCAGCACCAGCCGGGGAACCCGCAGCGGCGGCGTCTCGACATCGAAGCGGACCCGGATCCGATCGCCGTAACAGATCGTCTGCATCTCCACGTACGTGCGCGAATGCTTTACTTCCATCTCCAGCGGAATAACATCCTCATCGTCCCGGGTAATAAATTGAAAATACTCGCCGATGTAGAGACAGAATTGGTATGCCTTCTCCTTATGCTCGGACTTGATGAGCCGGCACAGCACGAAGAAGCAGTTGTACAGAAAATGCGGATTAATCTGCGATTGCAGCCGCTTCAGCTCGGATCGCTGGCTGCGTATTTGCTGTTCATAATTTTGCTCGATCAGCGTCTTCAGCGAATGAACGGTATCGTTGAAGGCCTGGTACAGATAACCGAACTCGTCGCGTCTGCGTTCTATCGGAACCGGCACCAGCTCCAGCTTCTGCACCCGCTTGAAGCCATGAATCAATCTCATCAACGGGCGGTACATCAGCTTCATCAGCGAATACGAAAAAAACGTCCCCACGACAACCGCAAGACCGCACGCCCACAAAAACCACCGCTTATACGTCTGAATCGGACCCAAGACGGCGGATTCCGGGATGCAGGTGACGGAATAGGATTTCCATACGTCCGAGTACTTGAATACGGTAAGATAGCGTTCGCTTCCGAACTCGACCATCTCATAGCCTTGCTTTATCCCCGCCAGCTGCTTGTCGCGCACGAAATTCGTAAGTTCCAGCTCCTGAAGCGGAGACTGGTCATTGCTCCGAATCACCCAGCCCCGCTCCATATTCATCAGCATGCTCTCGCCGCCCAATGAACGGGTAATTTGTTCCAATGCTTCCTTGATCTTGCGCGTAGACAGTTCTACGCCAACGACATAGAGCGGATCCTTGAACGTATTGGTCGGATACTGCATCGTCAGGAACAAGCGGTCGTTCCAGTAGATGAACGGATCGTCGTAGAACGGCCCGCTATGCTGCATCGCGGCATATTCCTCCTGGCTCATCCCCGTCTCGTACTGCACGCTGAGCAGGGTGCGCCCGAGCTTGGGCACATAGGCCTTCGCTTCGCGGATGAACGGGCTCGAGTTCTTCATCAGGTCGAGCCGCTTCTGAATGAGCGTGATGCTGTGCGCGCGCTCATAATATGTCAGATCGGCGCCGAGCGCCGCCAGCTCCATCAGATCATTGTCCATCACATAGTTCGGCAAATACTGCACGATGCGCTGAACCTCCTTATCCAGCGAATCGAGATAGAAGCTGGTCGTGTTCAAGGTGGAATGCGAGATTTCGGTCTGAATGCTGTCTGCTCCCCGCTCATTGATGAACCATGTGATCATCATAAGGGGGAGCAGCACGATCAGGAACACGCCCATCATTTTCATAAAAATCGAGGAGTCTTTCAATCGGAATAATAGATTCATCAGGCGTTCCCCCAGACGTGAGTTGTTCGGGTCGAACTATTATTCTTTGACACTCCCCATGACAATTCCTTTAATGAAGAACCGCTGCAAGAACGGATAGATCGCCAGGATAGGAAAAGCGGCGACAAAGATCTGCGCGGCTTTGCTCGTCCGGTCGGACAGCTTCTGCATCAGCTCGATGTCCTGGGACTTCAGGAAGCGAAGGTCCATCTTGATAATGATCGACTGCAAAAAGGTCTGCAGCGGATATTTATCCGGATGGTTCATCAGGATCATCCCGTCGAACCAGCTGTTCCAATGCCAGACGATGGTGAACAGGCCCGTCGTGGCGAGCGCCGGCAGCGAGAGCGGCGCATAAATTTTCCACAAGGTCGTAAAATGGCCCGCCCCGTCAATCTTCGACGATTCCTCCAATTCCTTCGGCAGATTGCGGTAGAAATTAAGCAGCAAAATGATGTTGAACACTTGAATCGCGCCCGGCAGCACCAAGGCCCAGATCGTATCGATGAGCCCGACCGCTTTGACGGTCATATACCACGGTATCAAGCCGCCGTTGAACAGAATCGTAAAGACGAAGACCCATACATAAAGGGTACGCATCCGGAATTGACTTGTTTCCTTCGATAACGGATAGGCCGTTAAAATCGTCAAAAACATGCTGAGCGAGGTGCCCAACACGACGCGCTGAATCGTAATCCAGAAGGCGCGCAAATATTCCGGCTTGCCGAAGACGTTCTGATACGCCGCTGGCGTGAACTCTACCGGCCAGAGCAGGACTTTGCCTGCGGAGGCCGCATTGCCCGAGCTGAATGAAATCGCGAGAATATGAATGATGGGCATAAGACATAGAAGCGACAGTACCGCCAGAAAAACGAAATTGCAGCCCAGAAACAGTCGTCTGCCGAATGACTTTTTCATAAGTATGACCGTTCTCCTTTGCTAGAAAATGCGATAATTGGCGAAGCGGTAGGCCAGGACATAGGATACGGAAATCAAAATGAACGAGACGACCGATTTCAGCAATCCAACCGCCGTGGCGAATCCGTACTGCGCCTGCTCGATCCCCATCCGATAGACAAAGGTATCGATGATATCCCCGCTCTCATAGACCTGCGGACTGTATAAGTTGAAGATCTGATCGAAGCCCGCATTGAGCACGTTGCCGATATTGAGCGTCAGCATCAGCACGATAATCGGCATCATCCCCGGCAAGGTGACATACAAGGTCTGCTTCCAGCGGCCCGCGCCGTCAATCTCCGCGGCTTCATACAGCGCCGGATTAATGTTGGTGAGCGCGGCCAGATAGATGATCGTGCCGAAGCCGAACTCCTTCCACACATCCGTGATGACCATGACATATGGGAACCAGCTATTGTCTCCGAGGAAAAATATCGGCTTCACGCCGAACAGCCCCAGCAATTGATTCAATATGCCTGTAGATGGAGACAGGACGTCGATGACAATGCCGCTCAGGAGCACCCACGATAAGAAGTGGGGAAGATAGACCATGGTCTGGAATGCCCGCTTGACCCATTCCTTGCGCAGCTCATTCAGCAAGATGGCGATCGTAATCGGGACGATCAGACCCGCGATAATTTTCATCGTTGCAATATACAAGGTGTTGAAGACGATGCGGCCGATGTCCGGATAATCGAGGAGGAACTGGAAGTTCTTCCACCCGACGAACGGAGAACCGAACAGCCCCTTGGTCGGGATATACTTTTGAAATGCCATCAATATGCCGGCCATCGGAATGTAGCTGAATAGGATGACGAAGATGAGCCCGGGAATGAGCATGATATGCAGCGGCCATTCTCGCTTCCACATACGAGACCATTGATTCATTATGCATCACCTGCTTGGAGTAATTAGAAAAAGGGGGGAACCGAAGCATTCCGATTCCCCGCACACCACGTTAACTAGGCCATACTCATGAAAAATCTTGCTTCACGGCTGCCATCACAACCGATTACTTATTTTTGGCATACCATTCGTTGACTTCCTTCGTAATATCGTCCCCGCCCAGCTTCTTCCAGTCAGCGACAAACTTGTCGAATTCATCGATGGAGACTTGGTTCATAATGATTTTCATGAAGATTTCATCGCGTTTGCGGTTCAAAATCTCCCGCTTCTCCACCATCGTCGGTGTCGGCGCGCCCCAGAACTTGTTCTGATGGAACAGATTGTGCTCCTTCAAGTAAGGGATATTCGATACCGCTCCGTTCGGTCCGGAGATAAGGTATTCCCACCACATGCTGATATCTTCGCCATTCACGTATTTCATCGCCCGTTCGAAGCGCGTTTTTTGGTCCTTCGTCTTCGGCAGAGTCTCATCCTTCGTCTCAATCGCCTTCGGCAGCACTTCCCCGTTATCGCTCGTCAGGTTGAATGCCATGACCGGGTTGAGGAGCCAGTAGTTATTGCCTTTTTCCTTCAGATCCTTGCCGTATTCATACACCTTTTGCTCCGGCGTCGGATGATTGTCAACCACGATCCATTGGTTCAGCAGCTTGATCAGCGCTTCCGGATGCTTGGCATTCTTGGACACGACATAATAGCTCTCCGTTCCCAGTTCGATCTGCGTGGACGCTTCCGTGCCGTCAATGGAAGGCAGACGGTATACGCTCCATTCCTGCACCACCTTGCCGTCCTTCACGGCAGCCTGGGCCAGATGGGCCGGCGTCCACTCCGCGCCGTACAGCAAGCCAATTTTGTCGCTGAAAATCAGTTCGGACGCTTTCTGCATATCCTTCACTGCGAATTCCGGGTCGATCAAGCCTTTCTTGAACATCTCCTGAAGCGCGCGCAGCGCTTCCTTCATCTCCGGCTGAATGTCACTGTTCACCAAGCCGCCTTGGCCGTCTTCAATCCATTGATTGAAATAAGCATGATATCCATTCAGGAAGCCGACCAGCCCGAGCGCGCCTTCATCGAACTTCTTGTTCAGCGCCAGGCCGTAGGATTTCCCCGTGCCGCCCGGATCCTTCGTCGCGAAGGCTTCCATAATCGTCATCAGATCCTGCATCGTCTTCGGCTCCGGCAGGTTCAGCTTCTTCAGCCAATCGGAACGCACCCACAAGAGCTGCGGCGCGAACGGGTTGCCCGTCTGCGGGATGGCCATCAGCTTGCCGTCGAACGTGCCCGACTTCATCTGCAGGCCGCCGTCCTTCAGCATGAACTCCTTCGTCTCGTCCGTCGCATACTGGTCGTAGACCTCGGTCAGGTCCATAATCATATCCGCCTCGATCAACTGCTGCACCTGTGCCGGAGTAGCCGGGAAAAAATCAGGAATATCATTGGTGGCAATCGCCATCTTCAGCTTCTCCTGGAATTGAGGGCCGTTCACGACACCATCGACAACCCACTGGTTCTTTATGCGGACGCCAACGTCTTTTTCATACGCATCGTACACGGCGTTCTTGTCGAAATTTTCCCCTTCGTCAAACTTCAAATACGGATCTTGCGCACGAACCGTCGATATTTCCAAGACAGTCTCTTCCGGCGAACCTGCAGCCGTATCCGCGGCCTTGTCTGCCGGCTGCTGCGATTCCGCCGGCTGGCTGCTGCAGGCCGTTACCACGAGACTCAAGATGAGCGTAAGAATCAATCCGAATTTCCGCACTCTCTTCACGTCTGACCCTCCCATTGTGAATGGCATGATTATGTCTTCTTTCTATCTCCATTATAGGTAGCGCTTTCAGCCAAGGGCTATATACCGGTGTTTACTTCCGTATACAACTGTTGCGGAGCGCGAAAAAACCGTGGTTCCCGGGGGAAAACACGGTTGGGAAGGCTAATTGCACTGGGCTTGCTTGCTATCAAAAAACCCGAGACGTTCACTTTCACAGGCATCCTCGATGAACCAAGTGATAACGAATTACTCATAATTCAATTTCGTGGAGTCGTGGGATTAATCGCAGGTATCGTGACTATTGTGTTGAGTATACAGTTTTTTCTGGTCTGAAAAACTGCTGTCTCTGAGCACCTAGCGCGATTCCTCTCTAACATCATCCTCTTGAATGACTTGCGTTACCTTTGTTGCTAAATCTGCGGGCTCCTGATCCAACTTAACCTTCGCTTTGCCTTGACGGCGCGCTTCCCGCCATAGCCGTATGTCCGCTTCACTTTCTAACCTAAGCTCCGCTACTTCGCAAGCACGGTCAAAAAGTGGCTTCGCCGTAAACAATGCGTGATACACGTAATGGCCCCCTGGGACAATCGGTTGTTCCCGCTCTTCCCATTGCTCCACGGTAAAGAGTACATAGAGTTCATCTGCCACTCCACGGCTGGATTGAATATACGTAATTTCACGACGGGGTAGAACCTTCCATTCGCGCACACGGCCGTAATATCGTATCCCCGCTTCACCCCCAAATTGCTTCATGGACTGATATAACGCCACATACTCGATTTGGGTAAGCTGACGATGATCCGTTACCTGCTGCAGCGGAACATGGTAATGGTGATTCGCTAATGATGCTTCTAGCTGCTGCTTGGCTGTTCGGCCTAAGGCACCGACGAGCACATTTTTGCCCGATAGCTTTTCTATATAGTATTGCTCAGTCCCTCTTGGCCGTATGGAACGTTCATAGGCCTTTTCCGGGCTATCTTCAATTATCTCGTCTAAAAATTTCTCAACAAGCTTCGTTGCATTTGGCAAAAACGGCAATGCCCCGATGTTAATCAACTCAATGCTCTTATAGAAGCGATGATGTTGGAACTTCTCCTCGTTTGCATACGGGAATAATACATACGCCCCGAACATACTTCGCTCATATGTCTGATTAGCAAGATCCTCGTATACAATTGCATCTCGATATCGATGCATCGTATTGATGTCTTCTTCCTCTGGCCCAGGTTGCTTATATTTTGACCAATAGGGCGTACCTTCATAGGCCGGATTCAGGCGATACTTAGCATCAAAAATATATTTGTACTCCGTGGCCGATTCATTTTTCTTCAACGTTAGTACCGTGTCCGGCCGCTGCGATAGCGTTTTGCTAACCTCTCCTGCAGGGAGGGCATTATAGTAAAGAGTAAACTCTTCCCCGTTCCGAGGATTACAGTATTTCACCGTCGCCTTTCGCGACCGATCCAGCGTCACGAATAGTCCGCCTCGATTTACTTTAATAATATCCTGCTGGATAAGCTCGTATTTTTCACTTAATAAATGGTGTATTTTCAGGAAGCACCAATACTCGTACAGTTGCGCTAAATCCTTCACCGACAACCGGAACAAGTCCGTCTGAATAGACAACCCTTTCATGAGCATGAGATAGTACCGGTACACCTCGCGATATCCTGGTGCCATTTGCAACACAAGGGAAAGCGACATTTGCTTCATTTCCCCAACTTGAAGAAAATCTTGCTGGATCACTCGTCGAATCTGATTGTGCATCTGGTCAAGTCGACGGAGTAGATGCTCGTCACGAGTTCGTTGCATGTTCAGCAGACTTACCCGAATCCGTTTCAACTTTTGCTCCATTCGTAAGAACACCCACCGGACAAATCGGTTCTCAGGTGTATCGAACGATACCCGCCGCCTTTGCTCTAGCAAGTGCGAAGGGTTATAACGTTTATCATGAATAGAGATAATTCCATTCACACCAGCTTGTTGTAGCAAGTGAGGGTGCTTCGCTACATATGCCATATTCCCCTTGTCTGCCTTTCTTATCCGAGCCGCCTCTACTTTACTGTACTCGCTCTGAAGCTTCGTATGCGGGGCAGCCTGAATGCGCCCTACTGCCTCCAGCATTTGCGTAAAAAGCTGCTGAAGAATAACGAAAAACTCGGTCAAGCTCTGATGCTTCGTCTCCTTGAGACCACTGAAATGAAAGGTTTTGCGCAAAAAATCAAACGCTAGGTTGGAAATTTGGGCATTCACATCATTTAAAATAAGCAGATAATCACATTTATAATTCAGTTTGGATGGGAAAATCTCGAGCTGGATGCGCAGCAGCGTTTCTCCAAACAATTGAAGTTCCAACTCGGTGAGTCCGATTTCATTCGTAAACCGCAAAATACCTGACAAAATACGGCTCCCTAGCGGTCTGACTGCCTCACGAAGCTGAAGGTGCTCGTGATAGAACGTAAGCGGTAGATCTGCCTTTTTTTCTACAACTAGCTCATAAGCTTGTGTCTCATAGAAGAGCGGTACCCAAACATCACCTTTTCGCCAGATTCGCATTTCTCCATCAACGGGGGAATATAGATGAACTCCTTCAACTTGAACACGTGAAGCAGCAGTAACGTGAACATAAGTATCCACCCACTCTTGATGAGAATTACGATGCAGTTGGAGCGTCTCTACCGTAGGATGAAATGGTTTCCCTTGAATATATAAAGTAAATAAGTTCGTTTCAATCCGTAGGAGCTCCACGACTTCCTTAAGAGAGCCAGAATGAGGTGAAGCCATCCTCTTCTAACCTCCCTAACATGAAGCCTAGCTTCCGTGCACTGCGTGGATAACGTGCTTGGGCCCAATCTTGTGGCAGGTACAATGGGGATGAATCCTCCATATGTTCATCGATGGAGAAGTCCGTCCCTAATGCCTCCTTCATGAGCAAAAGCAGTGCACGCTTAATCGACATGCTGCTACCCTGAATTCGGGGAAGAATCTTTTGCAGCAACTGATGGTCAAAAGCCTCGTCTTCGCTCATTAATCCGAACTGCTTATTATAGATCATATAGAAGCATACCGAATCCCGAATCCGGAACCCGATTTGCGCATGAATGGGCTCGAGAATTTGGTTGATTCGGACCAACTTTTCTGTGACCAACTGAACGGACTCCCGATGTTCATGATAGACATCAACTAACTGCAAATACTCGCTACGTAGAAAAACATTGGATACAGAATGCTCTACAAGTAACTCAGCCGATTCCTCGAGGTCAGGGTATTGATCGAGAGCAATATAGTTGAACTCGATGGTATTGGCCCGATCCAAAACCTTTTTGCTAAAAGGATGTGTCGTCTCATCCATGTTCACCGTTCCAACCAAATAGACGTTATCAGGTATATGTAAAGTACTGAAACGAGCCCGATCTTCCTCCTGCAATAGCATCTCCGGCTGAAGAAGGCGCGTTGTTACAATACGATCGGCTTGCCATTCCTGCGTCTCTAGCACGCTAAGTACATCACTAAAGTAATGCTCTACCCGTGCCAAGTTCATCTCATCCAAGCAAATAAAATAGGGTTTGCGGCAATTATTAGGCTTCAGCGCTTCTTCCAGCGCTAAAGCAAGTGGTCCTGGACGAAACGATCCAGACAAATCCTTATAGCCTATCAAATCAGAAGGATCGTTCCAATCCGGCCGTACGGGAATAAGCGTAAACTGCTGATTGGATGCTGTTGCGCCTAACGCCTCTGCAAACAGCTTTACAAGTTTCGTTTTTCCTGTACCTGACACCCCTGCCAAAATAACAAACGGTTTCGTCTTCAAAGATAAGTAGAAGTTCGAGATAAGGTTTTCAGGGTAGGAGAAGCCTTTATGGCGAATATACCCCTGAATACGTTGTAGCTCATCAGCGACGATTAGAGGTTTTTCAGTATGTTCTTGTTCTTCCTCTGTTTCATCCTCGTAAGTTAAGTGCTCTTGGTTCATTTGCTCCTCCACGTATTGCCTGTAGTTCTCGACAACATTTTGTAAGTCGGCTTTGAGTTGCTCGTCGTCAGGAAGTTGATCTCGATCATAGCGGTAGTACGCGACAGTGGACACTTGGTAGTCATAGCCAAGACCGCCTGATGCCAGTTGGATATGATCGTCCTTCTTCATACCGGTTAAAGGCAAATACTCACGTAATTTTTCAACCTTATGACGAAGATATTTATAAGCCTCTGATTTTCCTTTTTCATTTTTGGGCGCCGTCACGCCCTGGTTGAAAGTTAGGTACACAGAGCTCATATCTTCTGAAAAGAGATAGACAATATACTCCCCACGCTGAGTAGAGGTAGTCACTCGATTGTCCATAATGGCAATCCAAGGTACGGTTGCCCAGTTCCCTTGCCCCACAGAGCCATATACTTTAAGCTGTTCAGAGATGAAAGGGAATGTTTTGATTCCATTCGTGATCGAATTTCTCACCAGCTCTCCTAGCTTGTGCCCCTTGAACTGTTCTGTCTTAGCCTGTAGATAATTAATCATTACGTGTTGAAGGGATTCCCTTAAGGACCATCCATGGTGAGGTTCTTGATAAAATTCTTCCAATTCACGTGCAGCAAAACCCTTTAATTCAACTGGTAAAGTCATGGCGTTCACCCGAATGAAATATTTTTTACGAATATTACGATAAATTTATTCTGCTATATAGTAACGTAAGACTCTATCTGAAGACTTATATATTATGTTTCGAGATTTTGGTAGAAGTTCCTCTTTCCAGGTCGATTTAAGACGGAAAATATAAAGAGCTCAACAGTCTATTGACCGTTGAGCTACATCTTTTGAATAGATCGATCTATTCCCTTCACACGATGCATTATTCTCAAGGCCCTATGACCATCGAAGATAAAGATCTGCCATAAAGATACACTATTCCAATTTCTTAGTTTGACTTTAAGTGAACTCCAACTAAACTACTAGGTCTTGGATTAGGGGATATTTTCCAACACAGCAATAGACCCTTCTCCTAACTACTGACCAATAAGAAAGCCAACCAGAAATAATGGTCGGCAGCAAGGCATATCTATTTAGGGATTATGTGAAACCTTATTTTGTTGATTTGGCTATAGACTCAAGCTCATTAGGACTAAAAATATTATTTTCGCTCGCTAAAGACTTCCCAAATGCCCCCACATTGCCTTTTTCTCCAATAAGAGTATATGAAACGCCTCCATCACTCCAGTAAAAAATTTGTGCGTTTCCGTTGTTTAAATATTTGGTATCATTCAATTCACTTGATGAATAGGATTGAAGTAAATTTTCACTATCAAGTGGTACAACCTTTGAATTAATTGCTCTTACCGTGAGAACATCCCCTGTTTGATTATTTATATAGTATAATTGAATCATTTGTTTATTATTAATATTCGACACAGAAGCAAAACTATGCGTGACTTCAAAAGGTATATTTTTTGGTTGTTTTACATTAAATGAGACTCTATTTATTGCATCTTCAATACTTAATGTTTGATTGCCTTTCTCTGCTTCAGCAAATACCCTATTAGAACTAAGATGATTATATCCTAAGGCAAAAAAAACACCAAGAAGTACACTCCCGATAGTTCCCAGCACTAGAATTTTATACTGTTTTTTCATTCTTCACACCTCGGTCCTAATTAATATTTATTTCATTAGCCTGAACATATTCTTTACAAGTCCAAGGTTGAGTACCACACCATCTTGGGTGGGTATTACGGGAATATAAAACTGCAGTCGGGGCTTCTCCAGGGTAAAATTCAGATGTTTTATCGATAGACCTCATCGATGATGAAAAGTCCGCTAATCTTTTTCCGTATGCAGAATCGTCTGTATAAATAATTTTGCTCTTATGGTTATCAGTAAGGAAATAAGATATCGTTACAGGGTCACCGGCCGTGACTTTTGGATTCCATTCTGTGAAGACAAAATAAATTGAGTATGCATTTTTGACATCATATTTTTCTTTTTGGGTTAATTGATAATTCGCAAGAGAGTCATTTACCCTAAGTGTGTTTGAACATGAAGTGAAAGCACCAACATTTGAATAGCAAATCTTGCTGGAGTCAAGCGCGTTCACAATAACAACTCCGATTGAACTTGATACAAGAAATGACAGGACAAAAACCAATGCGTACACTCTGTTTTTCAATTTACACACCCTCCCTTTAGCAAATATAGGTATATAATACAATCATTTCATCTTTACGTCAAGATAATTATTTTTTATTTCCTTTTAAGGATTATGTATCCAACAATTATAAACCAGTAATTTTCTAAATTACTCAATTTGCTCTCTCCTTTAGGGTATGAAAATAGTGTTTTGAAACAGGCTTTGACCTTTAGATTGTAAAAACATAATGTCCTGCAAAGAAAATATCAAATAAAAAGGCGAGTATTACGCTTCACGTAAACCCGCCAGAGATGAATATGAAATATAAGACAAAATCAATTCTTATTGAAAAGAACAGTCAATAAGTTCAATAGTATTTATTATAATCACCATTTCTTTGTAAGTACTCCTCTATTTTGTTTATTTTTTTGTTTATTTTGTATAAAATTGGAGATATAAATAGTAAGAATAAAAAACAAGCACTAACTAACGGTATCATCACTACCCCCCTTATTTAAAATTTTTTTGTGACACTTTATCTGAGCAAAATTATTCACTTAAGGCTAAACATGAAATATAAAAATTCCATTATATAATAAATCATATAAATTATATCCTCAAAATGCAATATTGATCAGATGTTAAAAGAAAATGATTTATATTCTGAAACTTAGCATTATATTTCTTAATCTCCCGCCTAGCTTGCAAAACCTAAATACTCACCTATTCAACTTCTCCCCCAAAAACTTCACAATCCCGTCCTCCGCGTCCTGCGAGTATTCCCAGACCATCGCCCCGCCCAGGTCTTTGGCTTTGATGTATTTCACCTTTTCCGCCAGGGCTTCCTTGTCCTCATAGCTGATGAAGGTATTGCCGTTATAGAGGTAGGCCGTCTTGGCCTGATCGTCGTAGTAGCGCTTATAGCCGTTTTTGTTCAAGTAGGATTTCTCGATCGTTTTGTAGCTGAGATCCGTTTTGTCGATATCGATCGGCTTGCCGGGAGTGAAGGCGCCGTCCGTCTTGCTCTTGACGTCCTTCCAGCCGTAGGAATAGGCAGGGACGCCGAGCAGCAGCTTCTTGCTGTCAATCTCATGGTCCAGGTACATCGTGATGACTTGATCGATGCTGTGCTTGGCTTTCTTCTCGCGATCCGGATACAGATTGGAGTTGTACCCGGTCGTGTCCGACCATCTGCCGGTGAAGTCGTAGGTCATGACGTTGATGTAATCGACGTATTTTTCGACTTGTTTGACCTCGACATTTTGGAAATACCAGTCCTGGGTGCCCGAAGCGAAGGTGAGCAGATACTTTTTATTCTTTGGATGCGGCAGCCGGTACAGCTTCTCCCGTAATTCCTTCATGAGACTCGTGAAATTTTGCGTATCCTCGGGGCGCGCCTTCTGCGTATTCCAAGCGTGGAACGCCGGATATTCCCAGTCGATATCGACGCCGTCCAACTCAAGCTCCTTCACCATATTGATGATGCTCTCGGTGAACAGATAGCGGTTGCCGTCCAAGGAAGCGTCAGAGAAGCCATCCGCGCCATAGCCGCCCACCGCCAAGACCATTTTGGTCTTCGGATTATGCTGTTTCAGCTTTTTAATGTTTTCTTTGATCTGATCATTGGTCGCGCCGTCTTCATGAAAATAAATATTCGTGCCATCGATTTTGGCAAAAGCGATAAAGGCAATATCCACATTTTTTTCCGACAGCTTGATGTTCTTATAATCTTTCCATGCTTCCACATAGACCGCCGTGACTTTGCGATCCCCCGCGTTCGAGATTTGATAGAAATACAGGCCCATCCCGGCCAGCAGCACGACGATAAAGCATTTCGTCCACAGGTTTACTTTCATCGTTCTACCCTCTTCCGCCGAATAATACGTAGGTAACCAGTTTATTGAGATTGAGCACCTTGACGGTGATATAGCTGATGCTGAATATGGCTGCGATATTGACGAGCAGGCTGAGCGTCGCCTCCAGCACCGACGCCTGGACTTCCGTGCGGCCGGACACCAGCATTTCGATGAGCAGATGGATTAAATAGATGCTGAAGCTCGCCTTGGAAACCGAACTGATTAATTTCTGGATTTTATGATTCGCTTTTTCGCTGATCCGCTCTTCTTTTTCCTTGAAGTAAATAAACATGCCGGCCGCCATGAAGAAAGTGGTGATGGAATAGTTGCCGTAGAACATCTCATCCAGCACGCCGTTCCGCAGCGAGACGAAATACGTCGCGACCGGAGTCAGGAAGAAGGAGACGATGCCGAGATTGAATACGATATTTTTCGCCCGCGGCGTCAGATCGTAATGAAAGAGATAATATCCCAAAATAAAATAGCCCAGAAACCCCATAAAGAAAGGGATGTTCATGATCGGAATATTGATATATTGATCCGTGGCGCGAAAGACAGCGTCGGAGATAAAGCGATACGCGATGCTGACAATGAACCACAGCAGCAGATAATAGCGGAGATCCCGTTCGCTGCATGTTTTGATTAATTTGCTGATTAAGGGAACGGTCATATAAATCGCGATAATGGCATACAGGAACCACAAATGCACATAGGTTCGGTCCGTCAGCAGCCGATAGCCGAAATCCAGCACGAACTCGTAGGCCGTCATCTTGCTTTGTAAAATATAGTACTGATTGTACAAGCCATAAATGAGCGACCAGCTCACAAGCGGAATGAGCAAGGGGACGACTCTTTTTTTATAGAACTCCGGATATGATCGGATCTCGGTTCTCAGAATCATCGCCCCGCTAATCATGAAGAACACCGGAACGGCAAAGCGCGAGATCGAATTAAACAGATTGCTGATCCACCACGAAGCGGTGTTGAAATCATTCGAGCTGGTCAACAATTCCGCGGTAAAATGCAAAATATTAACGGCGATAATAGACAAAATTCGCAATATATCCACATATAAAATCCGTTTCGTGTGAAAAACGCTGCTCATGCGTGCTCCCCCATTCCATTAATTTGATCCGGCAGCGATGTTCTGGCTGATCGCGGCGACGCCTTTGCGCTCGACGAACCCCCAGCCTTCATCATTGTCAAAATATTTGAACGTCCCGGCAATATTAATGTAGAGCAGCAAATTCCGGTAAGTAAGCAATTCGTATTGGCTGAAGAGGAACATTTTCACATAGTCTTTGAACGAATACGTGCTTCCGAATTTTTTGCATAAGTATAAGGAGATCATAATCTGGGCCGCATTGAACACCAGGCTGATCAGCAGAAAAATAATCGCATGAATAAGATTTCCGCCTGCGATGAGAGCCTGGGCCACATAAAAGAGCGTCGTAAACGCCGAGAAGGTGCCCAGCATAAAGCCGTCGATCGCAAAAAACAGGCTTACGCCAGAGGAAAATTTTTGCGACAGCTTCGACCAGTAGATTAAGATGCAGTCGACAAACGCCTTTTGCCAGCGAATGCGCTGCTTGTAGAAGTTGGGCAGGTTCTCCGGACATTCGGTATAGCAGACCGCTTCCGGCGCGTACACCAGTTTTTTCTTCAACTGCTTCGCTTTCAAATACTCATGAATTTTCAACGTAATGTCGATGTCTTCTCCCACCGTGCTGCGGAATCCGTTCACCTGAATTAAGATCTCTTTGTAAAAAGCGCCGAATGCGCCTGAGATGACCACAATGGAATTAAAGACGGATTGCGTTAATTTGCGGACGTAGAAGCCGTGAATATAATTGATGATCTGGCTCTTAACAAGCCCTGTGCCACGGAATCTCTCCACGATGACGCCGTTCCGCTTCTCTGCGCCCTGGACAATTTTGACCGTGCCGCCCAGCGCAATCACATCGTCCTGATGAAAATATTGATTGACATATTTCAACGCGTTCGCTTCCAGCATACTGTCCGCATCCAACGTAATGACGATCTCCGAAGCGGCGCAATCGATGCCCGCATTGAGCGAGTCCGCCTTGCCGCCATTCAGCTTGTCGATGACAAAGATTCGGGGATACCGCCGGGAACGGTAACATCCCTTGATCGGTTTATAAGCCAACTGATTGTCCGCTTCCCGGTCATCCGGCTCCAATTCGAGCAGCTCGTCCAGCCTGGCGAAGGTGGCGTCCTTGGAACCGTCGTTGATGACGATGATTTCATAATTGTCGTAATGCAGGCCCGTCATGGCATCTATGCAATTCTTGATCGTAAGCTCCTCGTTATAGGCGGGCACGAGCACCGAAATCGACTTTTCCGCAAGATCGGGATTCAGCTTTTTCACCTTGCTGCACACCAATGGAATGATGGTATACAGAAGTTGAAACACCAGAAACGTGACAGCTGTTCCATAAAAAATGTACTGCATGGCACTCACTCCTTTTTCTCTCTAACATTGAGCTGATTTCTGGGTGCAATGCTCGTTTTTTGAGGTCAGAGCCAAGCTTCCTTGACGCCGATCTCAACAAACGGGAACAACTCCTCTCGCCTCCTTATTTACAGATTACGCCATTTCTACTAATCAACCTATCCTAATTGGCATGCAAAAGTAAAACCGCATGAAGAACCAAGAAAACGAATACATTGCGGCTTTTCAAATTCAGACTTTGGTTTGGGTCATTTTACCTCTAAATGTAATATTAATGTAAATGTTAAATATTTTTGTTCCTTACCACAATTGATGGGATAAATTTCTCTTGAGGAGGGGGAAATTCCTTGAATCCGGGAGCCAAACGGAATAAGCCTATTTTCATATTCGGCTCCGATTCCTTCTCAAAGCCACAAGCGGATTGGTTCGCGGCCGCATTGTATGTAGAAAAGCTTGGCTGAACCGGCAAGCCCGGCAGGGAGGGAGATACGTGAAGGTTATTGTCGGCATTTTCTACGTCAATCGGCTGGACTTGCTGTACCGGGCGGTAGGCAGCATCCGGCACTGCTGGCCGCACACGGTCGTCATCGACAATTCGCCGGGGCAGGAGCTGCGCCGGAATCCCGGCTTGTCTTCGATGGTCACGGTCTATGTCCCGCCCGTTCCCTTGTCGCACAGCCAGTCGCAGAACTTGCTGCAATATTGGGGGGCGGAACGGAACTGCGATGCCATATTGTATATGCACAGCGACGCGGAAGCGCATGAGGGGACACCCGAAGCCTTTTTGGCCATGTTGGAGCGCTGGCTGCAAGAAGGACACAGATGGGGCATCGCGTTTACCAACCTCGATACGCTGGCGGCATTCCGGATGGAGGCCGTGAAGACCGCGGGACCATGGGACACGGAGCTGCCGATGTACTTCTCGGATCAGGACTGGTACCGCAGAGTGCTTCTCTCCGGCTACGAGATCGCCCACACCGGCCTGGGCGTGACCCATCATAATGACGGGGCCTCAACGGTGAAGTCCGATCCATATTTGACGCTGCTCCACCAGGTGACATTTCCGCTCTACCATAGCTACTATCAACGGAAGTGGGGCGGGACGCTGGGGCAAGAATCCTATATCCTGCCCTTCGGCCAATATCCGGTGAACCCGGTTCCGAACTATTTGCGCGATAGCGAAGGAGAACCAGGGGATCATCATGCGATCTGACACAAATAACCCGCAATTCCGGCCTCTCCTTCAAGGAAAAGCTTGGCTTGCGGGTTGTCTTCATCATGGAGAATTGCCAGTTACGGGCCAGGAGCCTTAAAATTCGCTTGAGCGGTAGTCGAACGGATCGATCTGCTTCAATGCGCTTAACTCCCTGACTGTCGGCAGCGGAGTGAAGCGAAGCTCATCGTATTTGACCTCGAACCCGGTGTTCTGCACGACTTCTTCCAGGGAGGATGTCGGATGAATGCTCTCGAGCATCAGCATCCCGCCCTTCATCGCAAACACGCAGAGCGGAGTGACGATCCGCCATACATTGCCCCGTGTCGTCACGAAGTCGACCTTGCCGACGAAGGTGCGCCGATCATGCTTCGTCCGCCATATAATCGCCTTCCTCGCGGTCGGGATAAGCACGGCGCTCCCGGCTCCCCCAGGCAAGCGGACCTTCGGCTGATGGTAATCCCCGATGACGGAGGCGTTCACATTGCCCCGGGCATCGAACTGCACGCCGCCGAGAAAAGCGACATCCAGCCCGCCGCGCATCGACAGGTCGAAGACCTGATCCAGCGGAAAATACGCTTCCGCGCTGGCCAGCAAATCCGCCCCTGCGGACGAGTACGATGCCTTCTTAATGGAGGAAGGATTGACGCCCCCCGGAATGTTCAGATGGACCAGATTGGGCGCATGAAGCTGCCGGGCCAGCATCATGGCGACCATCGGCATCTGCGATGACACCCCGTGAAATACCGTCTCCCCGTCCTGCAGCATGCGGGCCATCGCACAGACCATGATGTCGCTGACCCGTCCTTGCTGCGAAGCCGCTTGCGTTTGATTCGACTGATTCACCACTGGCCACCTGCCTTCATCCCGCTTCGATCCTTGCTGTCGTAAGCCTGCACATACGCCTCAATCTCTGCCGCCGTCTTCATCTTTACGAACCGCTCCAGCATTTTGAAGTCCGCTTCATAGCTCTTGTCGCAGGAGCATGGCGCCGCGCCGCGCGGAGCGTGAACGACGGCCTCGACGAGGAAGCGAGGAATGTCGACGCTGTCGGGACGCATCCGCATCTTGCTCTTCGGCACGATCTTCTCGGTTGTCAAGATGACCCGCTTGGCTGCGCGGCTCATGAGCACATCCTCGAACTTCGGGCCGAGAATGACGGCGTTGCCGTCCTCGTCGCATTCCTGCACATGCAGCACGGCCACGTCAGGCACGATGGAGCGGACTACCGTGACAGGCTCATCTCCGAACGGACTCGTGATCGCCGCGAAATAGTCGTTGGCGGCGATCAGATCCCCCGCCTTCAATCCGGCCACCGGCATGAACGGAGCGCCCGCCGCCGCCGCGCGCAAGGCGCAGATGACCGTATAGCACGCATGCTCGCGCCCCTGCACCTCGCCTCGCTCCACCGCTTTGCGGTAATGCATCGCCAGGCCGTATTCGGTCTCGTAGCTGACGAAGCCCGCATCGACCGACTGCACGCAGCCTGCCGCGCACAGGAGATCGATATCATGCGCCCCCGCCGTCTTCACCAGCCGCAGCCGGCGCTTCCGCTGTCTCACCAGCTCCCGCACCATCGCCATCGGCGCGCGGTGGAGCACATTGCCGCCGAGAGCGAGGATGTCGCCGTCGCGAACCAGCGCGGCAGCTTCCTGGAGGGCGATTATTTTTCGACTCATTCGGTCCACCACCTATTTGATAGCATTGCATGCGATATGAACGGCATCCCAGACGCCGGCGAACGGCGGCGCGTAACAGAGATCGACCATGCCCATCTCCGCCGCCGTCATGCGGTTATGAATCGCGACCGCCAAAATGTCGATGCGGAGCACGACTCCTTTCTCCCCGATGCCCTGCGCGCCGAGCAGAACGCCTGATTTTTTCTCATAGATGAGCTTCAAATGAATCGGCGTCGGGTCGGGATAGTACTTCGGATGATCGGCGGCGCTGACCCATACCGTTCCATAATCGATGGCCAGCCGCTTCGCGTCCTCTTCCGACATTCCGGTGCGGCCAAGCTCCAGGCCCAACACTTTGATCGCGGCGCTGCCCAGCGTGCCGATGAATTTCTCATGCTTGCCCAGCAGATTCAAGCCCGTAATCCGCCCGCACTTGTTCGCCGTCGTGCCGAGCGGAATATACGTGTTCTCCTCCATGACGCGGCTGTATACTTCGGCGCAGTCCCCCGCCGCATAGATGTCCTCCACGCTTGTTCTCATCTCGCGATCGATAATAATGGCGCCGTTGCGGGCCAATCTTATGCCCGTCCCCTTCACGAAGCCGGTCGCCGGCTTGACTCCCGCCGACAGGATGACCATATCCGCCGGATAGGCGCCCTTGTCCGTGCGAATACCGGTCACCCGCTCCGTCCCTTCAATTGCCTCGACCTTCTCCCCGGTGTTCAGGCTGACGCCTTTGTCCGCCAATTCCCGGGAAGCGATGCCGGTAATCTCCGGGTCGAATGTCTTCAGGATGCGATCGCCCAGCTCGACGACCCGGACGCGCTTGCCGAGCTCGACCATCGCCTCGGCCACCTCGATGCCGATATATCCGCCGCCTACGATGACCACATCCCTCACGTCCGGCGAAGCGACCTTCTCCTTCAGCGCGATGCCGTCTTCCAGCGTCTTCAGCAGATGTACTCCAGGCAACTCCTTGCCCGGCAAGGGCGGCACGATCGGAACGGTCCCGGCCGCGATCATCAGCTTGTCGTAGTGGTCGAGGAACACCTTGTTCTTGTCGAGATCCTTCACCATAATCCGCTTCGACTCGGGAACAATCTTCAGGACTTCATGCCGCAGGCGGGTCTGAATGCCCGCTTGCTCGAACTGCTCCCGGGTGCGCGCGATCATTTTCCGGTAATCGTCGTTGGCGCCTGACACGTAGTATGGCAAGCCGCAGGCGCCGTAAGACAGGAAGCTCCCCTTCTCGTATACGACGACCTCCGTCTCCGGAGAGGTCCGCTTCACCTTGGATGCGGCGGACATGCCGGCGGCGACTCCGCCGATAATGATGATTTTCATAGGATCAGCCTCCTCCTTGCTGAATGGCGATAATGCGCGCTTCGGCACGCTGCAGCGCCTCATCCGCGCTTCTCCCCCTTGGAACGCCGCGGCAATTTCCTCGTACATCACGCCCGCTATCCTTCAATGGTTCATTCATCGGAATTCCTCCTCACCCGGCAGGCGGGGCCGCGGCGGGAAGCGCCGGTTCGCTGTCGATGATGCCGACCACAAGCGCGTCGATCGGCGCCGGCTTCGTCAGCGCCTGTTGAATATTGCTGCCTTCCGCCACCAGCACAAGCTGATCGAGACCGGCTCCGATGGTGTCGGCCGCGACGATATACGCCTTCGGCTCGGTATAGCATAATTCAATGAGGAGAAGCTTGTAGCCCTGAAGCCCGTCATATTTGCGGGAGGAAACCATGTTGCCCACCACTTTGCCCATCTTCATCGCCATAAGCCTCGCTTTCACCGCAATATTTCTAACGCGTCTCCCTGCTTGATGCCGAAGGCATTGGAATCATCCGTATCGATATGCATTTCCAGGGCGTAGTCCTCCCGCACCTTGATCGATACATGATCCATAATGCCGCCTTTGTCGCCCGGCACCTTCACCTGCACCTTCTGCCCATGCCGCACGCCATACGCAAGGGCATCGGCAGGCGTCATATGAATATGGCGCTCGGCGATGATGCATCCTTGCGCCAGCGTCACGGCGCCGTGCGGACCGACGAGCTGCACGCCCGGAGAATCTTCGATCCGGCCCGACTCGCGAACGGGCGGTTGAACGCCCAGCTTGCGCGCTTCGCTGGCCGCAATCTCCACCTGCGTATGCTTGCGGAACGGCCCGAGAATGCGGACGTTCTCAATCGTCCCCTTCGGGCCGACAACCGTCACCTTCTCGTTCGCCGCGAACTGGCCGGGCTGAGAAATATCCTTGAACTTGGTCAGCGGCTTGCCCTGGCCGAACAGCAGCTCCATATCGGCTTGCGACAGATGCACATGACGGGCAGAGACGCCGACAGGCACGAAGCGGAGCGGCTCACGGGCAGGAGCCAAGCCGCAGCGTTCCAGTTCTTCCATCACCAATCGCTTAATATAATCCGTCAGTTCCTTATTAACCTGTTCTGTCATCTTTATCACCGCCATGATGGGTTGGCGGGCAGGATGCGGGCGCCGCCTCTTGGCAGACGTGGAATGACGAGGCACAATCGCGAACTCGCCTGCGCTCTGCGCCGCTTCCGCACGGCCCTACAGCATCGCATCGCCGCCGCGCAAAGCCGCTTGTCTCGCCCCATTCCTGAGGCTTCCTTCCTGCCCAGCCTTCTTCTTGCCGGGTTCATGGATTGTCTTGTCCGAATGAGCGGTTATCCCGCTTATTTCAGGGAAGGAAGAATTTTCAACACATCGCTGTGCGGACGAGGAATCACATGCGCCGCCACCAGCTCGCCCAACCGCTGCACGGCTTCGGCCCCCACCTCGGTCGCGGCCTTGACCGCGCCGACATCGCCGCGAACGATGACCGTCACCAGTCCGGATCCGATTTTCTCCGTGCCTACAATCTCCACATTCGCCGCCTTCAGCATCGCATCCGCCGCCTCGATCGCCGCCGTCAAGCCTCTCGTCTCGATAATCCCCAATGATTCGTTCATTTGGATAGCCTCCTTGTGGATATGAAAATGAAGTTCATTGATGCCGGTCTTGCCCGGCTTACTTCCCTGCGGCAATCAGCTTCGCCACGTCGCCATGCGGACGCGGGATGACATGAACGGCAACCAATTCGCCCACGCGCTGCGCCGCCTCGGCACCGACCTCCGCAGCGGCCTTGACCGCGCCGACATCGCCTTGAACCATAACCGACACGAGTCCGGAACCGATTTTCTCCGTTCCCGCAATCTCCACATTCGCCGCCTTCAGCATGGCGTCCGCCGCTTCTATCGCCGCCGTCAAGCCTCTTGTCTCCACAATCGCCAATGCTTGGTTCATCTCATTGTTCCTCCTTCATCTTGTTCTTTTCTGCCGCGGCCGGCCGGGAGCTTTTCCGCGTTGACGGGGTCTTCGTTCCGGCTGGGGCACCCGTCTCAACGTCCGCATCGGCAGCCGGAACCGTATTCGCCTTCGCTTCGCTGACAGCCGGATCCGAAGACGATGCCTTGCCTGCGTCTAAGGCCGTTTCCGCTGCTGCCTTGCCTGCATCCCATGCCCCAGCTGCCCCCGATCCCGCCGCCCCGGCACGCTCTTCTTCCCCCGCCTGTCTAGGCATAATGAACTTCATTATCTCCGCGTGAGGCTTCAGGATGACCGCCGCATGGGCGAGCGGATTGACCGCTTTGCCGGCACATACCGCCTTGGCCGCCTCCACCGCCGCCTTCACGTTGGCGACATCGCCGCCGATGATGATCGTCACCAGCCTGCCGCCCAAGGCCTTCTCGCTAGCGAGCCATTCCACCTGGGCCGCCTTGCTCATCGCATCGGTCATCTCCAGCGCCGTCGCGAAATAGCGGGCCTCGATTACGCCAATCGCATCGTACGTCATTCCCGGGTTCCCTCCGTTCCATTGCGAGGCAGCAGCTCGGCGAGCCCGTCATCCGGATTGTTGATGACATGGACGGCGACAAGTTCCCCCGTATTCTGCGCTTCCAGCGCTCCAATCTCGAGTGCGGCCTGAACGGAATCCAGCTTGCCCTCAATGAGTACCGTCACGATGCCCGCTCCTGATTTCTCAATGCTGACTACGGTAATATAAGCGCACTTCATCATCATGTCCGCCGCGCGGATAGCCGGGGTGATGCCTATCGTTTCTATCATGCCAAGAGATTGCTTCCCTTCTCGCTTCATGCCGCCCCCTCCCCTTCTTGCCGGGAAGCCTGGCCCGTTCCTGCCCATTGCCGGACATGGTCCGCCGGCTTCCCGTCTATCTCACCGCTACTTTGCCCTGCTTCAGCAAGGAGGCGATGCCGGGGCTGCCTGACGTAATGCACTTCGTAATCACTTGATCCCCGCGCAAATACGTCAACGCCTCTTCCCGCGCCGCCGCGAGCGCCGTCTGCACATGACTGACCGTGCCGCTGAACTTGACTTGAACCATCAACGGGATCGACGTCTCCATGTTCTCCGGCGGGTTATTCGCGTCAATTCCTAGAATATGCACGTCAGCCGCCTTGCAGGCTTTGTCCATCACCGCCAGGGCCACGCTGTAGCCTTGAACCTCCACGAATCCCAATGCTTTGCCGTCTGCCATCGTCATCTACCCCTCTTGCCCGGAATTATCCCCGACGTCAGATGTTCAGGTTCAGCGCTCCGCAAGAACGCTTCGCATCTTCCGCGTGAACGTGCGGGCCGATGTCAAGCCTTCGCCCGTCGGCCCGGCGATTGTCATCGTCGTGAAGCCTTCTCCGCCGGAACCGACACCCGCGAGCGACGAGGCGTTCTTGACGAAGATCGTCGTGCCGATCGCGCGCTCGAAGGCGGCGAGATTCGCCACATTCGTGGAATGCATCAATGCCGTATGCCGATTGCCGTGCTCCGCCAGGACGGCGAGGCGAATCGCCTCCTCCAGATCGCTCACGCGCACGATCGGCAGTATCGGCATCATCTGCTCCAGCTGCACGAACGGATGGCCGAAGTCGACCTCGCAGATAAGCAGCTTGACCTCCTTGCCGGGAACGACGCCGATCTTCTCCAAAAACAAAGCCGCATCCTTCCCAATCCACTCCTTCGCGGTGCGGTACTCGCGCTTCGCGTCCAGCGAGCAACCGCTGGCCGTCCCGCTCTCGTTCGCTTCCAGCGCGAAGCTCATCACCTGTTCGAGCTCGCGGTCGTCCAGCCGGTATGCGCCGTGATTCAGCATGTGGAACAGCAGATCGTCCGCCACCTTGTCCACGACGAACACCTCCTTCTCCGCAATGCAGAGAATGTTGTTCTCGAAGGAAGCGCCCGCGATAATTTCTTTGGCGGCCCGCTCGATGTCGGCGGTGTCATCCACGACGACGGGAGGATTGCCCGCCCCCGCGCCGATCGCTTTCTTGCCCGAGCGCAGCAGCGCTCTCACCAATCCGGGGCCGCCTGTTCCTACGAGCAGGTCCACCTTCGGCGATTGCGCAATCGCATCCAGCGTGTCCTTGGTCGGTTCCTTCACCATCGTGACCAGGTTTGCCGGCCCGCCCGCCTCTTGCACCGCCCGGTTGATCATTTGCACCGCGTAGGCGCAGCAGGCCTTGGAGGACGGATGCACATTGAAGACGACCGCATTCCCTGCCGCCAGCATCCCGATCGCGTTGTTGATGACCGTCTCGACCGGATTCGTCACCGGCGTCACGGCGCCGATAACGCCGAACGGGCCTTCCTTCAGCAGCGTAAGTCCGTCATCGCCTGTAAACGCTTTCGAAATCAAGTCTTCGGTGCCGGGCGTCTTGGTGGCGGTCAGCTCCAGCTTCGCGATTTTGTCCTCATAGCGGCCGAGCTTCGTCTCCTTCCAGGTCATGCTCGCCAACACGTCCTTCTGCTCGAGCGTCGCGCGGCGAATGGCGGCGATGAACCGCTCCCGATCCTGCAGACTGAACTGCCGGACATAGGCCGCCTGCGCCTCGGAAGTCGCATCAATGGCTGCTTCCGCCCCGGCGAAGACGCCCCGTTCGCCTCCCTTCTCCTTATCCGCAGTCGAACCGCCCGTCTCCTCCGCTTCCGGCCGCGTCTGCCCGGCCTCTGCATGCCCAACATTCGCATACCTGGCATTCCCAACCCCGGCCTCTGCATGTTGAGTCTTTCTGCCCGGCAAGCTCTGCTCGATATTTTTCAGCACGCCTTGAATAATGCTCTGGATATCCGATTCCGATAGCTTGATGCCCACTTCGTTCACCCCTTCTATTGAAGCTTCTGAAGCACTTGTTCCGTAACTCTGGCGACAATCTGACTGATGATGTCTTCCTTGTCGGCTTCGCTCATCGCCTGCGCTTCCGCGCGGCTCGGCTTCACGGCCCCCTCCGGCTTGCAGGCTGGCATCCCTCCGCTGTGAATGCCCATCTTCTTGCGAATCTCGATGAGGTCGGACACTTGACGGCAATTCAGCTCATTCGCCTGCTCGATGATTTTGCCGGAGTACATCAGCATCAGCGCGTAATGCTCCAGCGACTCCAGGCGATAATAGGCTTCGATGATGTCCTTGCCCCAGGTCAACGCGCCGTGATTGGCCAAGAGCACCGCATTGTAATCCTTGCAGAACGGAGCGATCGAGTCCGGCACCTCCTGCGTCCCCGGCGTCGCATACGGCGCGACCGGGACCGTTCCCAGAATGACGACCGCCTCCGGGGATACGGCCTGATCGAGATCGATGCCCGCGATGGCGAACGAGGTCGCCACCGGCGGATGCGCATGCGTGACCGCGCGCACGTCCGGATTCTCCGCATAGACCCGCAAATGCATCTTAATCTCGGAAGACGGCTTCCGGCTGCCGGCCAGCACCTTCCCGTCCAAGTCCAGCTTGACGAGCATGTCGGGGGTCATGAACCCTTTGCTTACTCCTGTCGGCGTGGCCCAGATCGTGTTGGGACCGGTTTTTACCGTAATGTTCCCGTCGTTGGCAGCCACGAAATTTTTGAGGTACATTCTTCGGCCGATTTCACAGATCATTTTCTTCGCTTCAAAATCAGAATAGTAGGGTGTTGCTTGGGTTAGCACGATGTCACCTCCTGTAGATTCCCTGAAAGCGCATGCCTGATTGAGGTTTGTTCAAAAAGTTCGCTTTTGAACACATCCTTTATGTCATTTATTTTCCTACTTCATACGTTGTTTGTCAATGTTTTATTTTGACTCTTATTGTTTTATGTTTGTTTTCTGGACACAAAATTCATCATTCTTCTACTTTTTATTCTATTTTTAGCTTGAATCAGGTCCTTATCGGCACGAAAACGAGAACCACCCCATAAAACACAGCACTTTTATCAGGAGGAAAGTATGTTATACTTAATGGAAAACAATAAAATGTCTGTTTTTAGGAGCGAATAGATCATGTTACCAGTAGCCAGAAAAGCCAAAATCAAAGAAATCATCATGGAGCAGAAGAGCGTGACCGTCGCCGCGCTCACTTCCCTGTTCAACGTCACGGAAGAAACGATCCGCCGCGACTTGAAGCAGCTGGAGGACGAGGGCGTTCTGATACGCACGTACGGGGGAGCCTATGTTCCGGACGGGGTGCAGAACGACGTGAATGTCAACCTGCGGGAGCATATCCACGTCGACGGCAAGAAGCGCATGGCCGAGCGGTGCGCGGAATTCATCGCCAACGGCGACTCCATCTTCTTGGATGCGTCGACGACGTCGCTCTATATCGCGCAGCAGTTGGAGAATAAGCGCATCACGGTCGTGACCAATTCGCTCAAAATCGCTAACGCCCTGCTCGATCACGGCAATGTCCATCTCGTCATGATTGGGGGAGGCATCTCTTCGAGCTCCATGTCCGCGCTCGGGCGGAACGCCGAACTGAATATGAACAGCTATTTCTTCGACCTCGCCTTCATCTCATGCCGCTCCGTCAGCATGCAGCACGGCATCACCGATTCGAACGAGCAGCAGGCGGAGGTGCGCCGGCTCGCGGTCGAGCGCGCGAACAAGGTCTATCTCGTCGCGGACTTCACGAAGTTCGACCGCACCTCCTTCGCCAGCATTTGTCCGCTTGATCGCATCCATACGCTCGTCACCGACAAGCAGCTGGGAGAGGATTGGCACGAGTTCCTCGATTCGCGCAATATCTCGCTGCATGAATGTGTATAAGGAAGCCCAGGCGGCGATGCCGTTGAGTCCAACAGAATCCAACGCAGAGAAGAAGGGGGCGTCCCACAAGTAGTATTTCACTACAGTGAGACAGCCCCCTGCTTCTCAAAAACTCGACTTCCCGAAAAACTCACAAATACACCTTTTCTTTTTGACGTGTACTCCGTTACTGGGAATCCTGCAAAACGGCATCAATTTCTGACGATCCAATCGAGAAAAGACAAAAATCGGTGAACATCATGTATTTTTCAGGCTGTTGGACAACCCCTGTTCTTTACGAAGGGGTGGAGATGTCCATTTTCCTACTCAAAACTTGGCATCATTGCCTCCTGGAAGCATTGCTCCTCCTGCGGCTGGAACATGTCGAAGGAATTGCTGCTATTTTACAGGAATTTCGGCTCAATGAATCCACATCCCAAGGAATTGCTGCAAATCTACATCATTTTAGGCCCTTTTGCTTCAAGCCGATGCGAAACGGGTGAAATTCCTGCAGTTTTGCAGGATTCCCTTTCTGGTAAAGTCGTCCATATCGAATTGCTGTAATTACGCAGCATTTCGCTGACCGAATAGGCGTATCTGGAGAAATCGTACAGTTTTGCGGATTTCGCCTACTGGATAGACGTGTCTGTGGGAAATGGTGCCGTTTTCTGGCCGTTGGAAAACCCCTGTTTTTACGAAGGGGTGGAGATTGTCCATTTTCCTACTCAAAACTTGGCACCCATAGCGTTTTAAACCGATTTTTTACTGAGGCAAGATCCACCACATAAAAAATGAAGTGCAAAAAAATTCCTTGGACTTTCTCAACAGCCTGATTTTTGCAGGACTTTCATCAAATAGCGGCTTAAAGAGCAGAAATTGCTGCATCCACGCAGCATTTCACTGCTTCATCCAACTTCCGCCGCTTTGCGCGCCGCCATTTTTCGATCTGTACAGTCTCTATGCGAGCGTTTCCGTTTTAGTTGCCCGATGCTTGCTTCGCGAACATGGCAGGCAGACTGTCGGCGAACGGCGGGTATGCGATGCCGTGCTGCGTAATGATCGCCGTAATATGCTCGTGATCCGTCACATCGAAGCACGGGTTATAGACGTTGACTCCTGCCGGCGCCATCGGCTTTTCATACCACTTGCTCGTAATCTCCTCATCCGGACGCAACTCGATATGAATGTCGTCGCCTGTCGCGCACTGCAGGTCGACTGTGGACAACGGCGCGCACACATAGAACGGAATGCCGTAATGCTTCGCCAGAATCGCCACCGCCGACGTGCCGATCTTATTGGCGGTATCCCCGTTGGCGGCCACGCGGTCGCAGCCGACCAGGACGGCTTGAATCTTGCCTTCCTTCATCACGATGGAGGACATGTTGTCGCAGATAAGCGTGACATCGATGCCCGCTTCCTGCAGCTCCCAGGCCGTCAGCCGCGCGCCCTGCAGCAGCGGTCTCGTCTCGTCGGCATACACCTTGAAGCCGTATCCCTGCTCCTCTCCCAAATAGATGGGCGCCAGCGCCGTGCCGTATTTGGCCGTCGCAATCGCCCCCGCGTTGCAGTGCGTCAGGATGCCCCAGCCCGGCTCCAGCAGCGACAAGGCATGGCGGCCGATCTGCTCGCAGACTTGCTCATCCTCGGCCCGGATCGCTTCCGCCTCCTGCCGCAGCGCTTCCTTGATCTCGGCGATGCTTCCGCCCTGCTCCCGCCGGAAGCGCGCCTCCATCCGATCGAGCGCCCAGAACAGGTTGACCGCCGTCGGACGGGAGGATGCCAGATAGTCCTTGACCCGCTTGAAATCCTCGGCCAACTCTTCCTTCGTCGGAGCTACCGAAGCCTTGACGCCCAGATACAGGCCGTATCCTGCCGCAATGCCGATCGCCGGCGCGCCGCGCACCTTCAGATGGTAGATCGCGTCCCAAATATCCTTCAATTCCTTCAGCTTGAGAAAAACCTTCTCGTTCGGCAGCACCGTCTGGTCCAGAATGACCAGCGTATCGTTCGCGTCATCCAACGTTACCGATTGAATCATTGTCGCTGTCATGCCGTTGTCTCCCATCGTCCCATGACCTCCTTATCTGCTGTACGCTTCGCCAGCGGCCGCAATGACCTTCATGAAATCCGTCCCGTTCTTCATCAGACGGCGCTCCATAATGAAGCGCTTGCCTATGACGATGCACATCTTCTCCGCCCGTGCCCTCGCGTTCGCGTCCGCAATCGACGTCATGTCCTTGACATGCGCGAGGCCGAGCGTCCGCCGGCACAGCTCCAGCCCGGCAACCCCTGCCGCATCCCGCAAAATCGTCTCCAGGTAATACTGATCGAAGCCTTTGTAAGAAGCGCATGGATCCGTCGCGAATTCCTTCCACGCCGCCAAAAATTTCGCTTTGAACAAATCAATCATATCTTGAATCGTTGACAGGAGCCAGTCTTTTTGCCGCTCCTTCTCGGCGCCGTCCTCCATGACGCTGTCCGCATGGACATAGGCGAAGATCAAGTTGGCGACGACATTGCCCACATCGTAGCCGGCCGGGCCGTAGAAGGCGAATTCCGGGTCGATCACCTTGGTCGAATCCGGCTTCACGAAGATGGAGCCCGTATGCAGATCGCCGTGAATCAGCGACTGGGCATTGGTCATGAATTCGAACTTCAGCTTCGCCGTCTCCAGGAGCAGCGCTTCATCCTCCCACAAATATTCCTTCACGAACGGGAGCAGCGGCGGGAACACATCATTGCGCGGGCAATCGAAGAACGGCTCGGTATAGACGAGATCCTCGGTTATCCCGCACAGATCCGGGTTGATGAACTCCTTCACCCGCTCCTTCTTTTCTTTATGATTCATGACGACATCCGATGTCAGCAGCAGCGTATTAACCAGGAAGGTCGAGATATGCTCGGCGAACAGCGGGAACTGCTTATGCTTCATCAGGGCGGCGCGAAGGATCTCATGATCGGACAAGTCCTCCATGACGCAGCAGTTCATGACCGGATCATACTTGTATACTTGCGGCACCAGTCCCGGAGCCAGTTCATGCTCGATGCGCAAAATATCGCTCTCGATCCGGTTCCGGTCCGGCGACACCTTGAACTCATCCGAGATGCGGGCGACCGGCCCCGCCTGCTTGATGATGAGCGAGCGCCCCGTCTTGTCGTCCACGACCCGGAACACATAGTTGAGATTGCCGTCGCCGATTTCCTTGCAGGACAGCCCGGCATCCCGATCGAAGTAATCAAGCTGGCTGAGGGCATACTGAATCGCATCGCTTTCGGTCATCGTGAAATACGTCTTGAATTCGCTCATTTCGATCTCCTCCTGCACCCGTTATTTCTGTTTGTAATAGGTTAAAGCCAGAGCAAAAGCGAGCACCGTTCCTTTCACGATGTCCATCGCGTAGTAAGGAACCGACATCATGACCAGGCCGTTCTGCAAAATGCCGATGAGCACCGCGCCGACGAAAGTGCCGAATGCGTTCGGTCTGCCGGCGCCCGCGACGGAGAACCCAATGTAGGCCGCCGCCACCGCGTCCATGAGATAAGGAGCGCCCGCATTGACTTCCGCCGTCATGACGCGGGACGCCAGCATAATGCCGCCGATAGCCGCGAATCCGGCCGACAACACATAGGCGAGCACGCGATATTTGTTGACGGGAATGCCTGACAGCTTGGCCGCCTCCATATTGCCGCCGATGACATACATGTACCTGCCATGCTTCGTGTAGTTCAGGAAAATATGGACGAGGACCACGACGACAAGCATTATGATGATAATCCAAGGCACCTGGCCGATTTTCGAGAAAAAGGCGCTGATCTGCCCCGTGGCGAACGTGCCGTCCGGCATGACCATGTTCTGCGATACGGTCGCTCCCCGCGTATACGTGAGCGCCGCCCCCTGGATGATGAACATCATCGCCAGCGTCATGAGCATGTCTTGAATTTTCATTTTGACGATCATGAACGCGTTCAGCAGGCCAGCGATTAGACAGACCGCGATCGCCGTGACGATGCCCACGAACGCATTCTGCGAATGCCAGACGAACATGGAGATGACGACGGCGTTGGCCAGCGACGCCACGGAACCGACCGACAGGTCGAAGCCGCCTACCGAGAGCGAGATCGTGATCCCGATCGCAATGACGGTAACGATGGAGATCGAGCGCAAGATGTTGATGATATTCGTAGGCATCAGGAAGCTCTCGGACATGATTCCGAACACGGCAATCAGGATGAGAATCGTGACAATCGTGCCGTATTTATATAGAAAATCGAAGAAATCGAAAGACTTGGCCGCCTTCGCTTGACGCTGTTGCCCTGTCCCTGTGCTCATGCTCATGCTACTTTCCTCCCGTCGAGTAGAACAATAATTCTTCTTCATTGGTCGCGCTCGTCCGGAGCTCCTTCACGATCTCGCCATCATAGAGCACGTAGACGCGGTCCGTGATGCCGATGATCTCCGACAGCTCGCAGGAGGCGTAGATGATGCTCTTCCCCTGCTGCGCAAGCCGCGAAATGAGCTTGAAGATGTCCTTTTTCGCTCCGACGTCGACGCCTTTGGTCGGTTCATCGAAAATGTACACTTCCGCCTCGGTCGCCAGCCATTTTCCGATCGCCACTTTTTGTTGATTTCCGCCCGACAAGTTTTTCACCTTCGCCAGCTCGTTCGGCGTCTTGATGCCCAGATCCTGAATCAGCCTCTGCGCCTCCTTCTTCTCCTTGCCGAACTGAAGGAACGTCTTGTACGCGCAGAACCTCGCCAGATTGGCAACCGACAGATTGTTCGCCACCGATTCCAGCACGAGAATGCCTTCCTTGCGCCGCTCCTCCGGCACGAGGGCGATTCCCTGCTTCACGGCCTCATTGCAATTCCGAATGGAAAGCTTCCGCTTCTGCAGCACACGCTCGCCCGCCGCAATGCGGGACGCGCCGAACAGGGCCTTGCACAGCTCGGTTTTTCCGGCGCCTACCAGTCCGGCGAGGCCGATGATTTCCCCTTTTCGCACATAGAAATCGATATTTTTCAGCTTGTCGCCATCCGTCAGGCCCTTTACTTCGAAATTGGTGTCTCCGATTTCGATCGGAAGCTTCGGAAATTGATCGTCCATTTTTTTGCCGAGCATCCGTTCCACAATTTCATTCGGATTCGTGTCCGCAATCCGCTTCTTGACGACGAATTGACCGTCCCGCATCACCGTAATGTCGTCGCAGATGTCGAATAGCTCCGGCAGACGGTGCGAGATGAAGATGACCCCGACATTGTTCTTTTTCAACTCCCGCACGATGCGGAACAGCTCTTCCGTCTCCGCATGGCTGAGCGGCGCGGTCGGCTCGTCCAAAATGAGAAAGCGGCATTCCTTCGTTATCGCCCGCGCGATCAGAACCATCTGCTTCTCGGCCAGCGTCAGCTCGCTGACCAGCTTCTTCGTCGGCACCTTCACATTCATCCGTTCGAGAGTCGCCTTCGCGCCGCTGTGTATCCGCTTCCAGTTGATCCACTGCTTTTTCCCCATGTCGTTGACCGTATCATCCAGCATGATGTTCTCGCCGACCGTCAAATAAGGGATGAGCGCCGTATCCACTTCCTGATATACAATCTGGATGCCCAAGTCCTTCGCATCCTTCGGCGAACGAATCTGCGCCGCTTGGCCGCCGATAAAAATGTCTCCCGTGTAATGGTTGTAGGCTCCCGACAACACCTTCATCAACGTCGATTTGCCCGCCCCGTTCGCGCCGATAAGAGCATGGGAGGTTCCGGTGTCGGTTGTAAAATCCACGTTATCCAGCGCCTTCACCCCGGGGAACTCGATGGAAATCCGCTTCATATCCAGGCGAATCGCTTGCTGTCCAATCATCTCTCCACCTCCTGTACGGAATCGGGAGGCAAGCGCCGTCCATCCGGCGTTGGCCGCGGAGGCCCTTCCGCGCTTCCCTCCGTCCCCTTCTTATTTGGATGAATACGCTTTCTTAAGGGCTTGCATCCAGTCCTCCTCGAAGTCCGTGCTTACGCCCCAATCCGGGATGATCTTGCTGAGACTCTCCATATTCACTTTTTCCCCGGAGGAATTCAATTGCTCTTGCGTAATCATTGTCGGCTTGAGGTCGAAGGTTGGCGGCGTGTCTTCGCCCGCGATCTTCTTCGCGACCAGTCGCATATTGACGGCGCCGATCACCTTCGGATCGACGGCGGCCGTGGCAACCCATGGGCTATTCTCTTCCTGCATCAGCTGCAAATCGGCGTTCGACACGTCGATGCCGTAAATTTTGATCTCGTCCCGGCCGGCTTCCTTGACGGCCCGCGCCGCGCCGATGGCGAACGCATCCCATGTCGCGAAGATGGCGTCAATCTGGCCTGGGCCGTGCTTGGTCAGCATCGCCGATACGGCGTTCTGCGTCTGCACCGATGTATCGGATGCCGCGACGCCGAAGCGCTCGATCTCCTTAATGCCCGCATTCGCCTTCAAAAAGTCTTGGTATACGCCGTTCCGGCTTACCATCGGCGGGAATCCGTCTACCCACAAATAAACAATGTTACCGCTTCCATTTAACTGCTTATTCATGCTGTCCAACGCCAATTGGGCCAGCTGCTTGTCGTCCTGCGATGTTAACGTCACGCCTTCAATATTGGCCAAGTCCGGATTGGAGTCGAATGTGACGACCGGAATCCCCTTCTCCGTCAGCTTCTTGACATCATCCACCGTAGCCGCGTCATCTCCGTGCGAGATAATGACGCCGTCATAGTTCTTTTCGAGAGCCTGGGCTATCGCGTCATGGAATTTGGCCGTATCGCCGTTCGCGGAGTAGGTGTCCACCGTAAATCCCATCGATTCGCCCTCTTGCTTGGCGCCTGCCAGAAATTGCGCCGTATGATCGTCGCCTCCGATTTTGCGGATAACCATGATCTTCACGTCTTTGCTGGCAATAGGCTGAGGAAGATTTTCGATGTTGCTCTTGTCCACATTCGGCTTGCTTTGGGCGGAATCTCCCCCGGTGGAACAGCCTGCCAACACAAGCGATACAGCCATTACGGCAGCGACAAATCGGGTCATCACTTTGAACTTCATCTCCTGCACCCCTTTTAAGGTAATCAAAAGCCCTTCAGGTCCTATGCAAAAAGCCATAAAACCTGTTGTTGTCTAACATACTACCACCTTCATACCTATATCGCAATGAAAATTTATTGTTTTATATTGTTTTGTGTTGATTATTACATTATTTTTTTGCTTATTCCTTGTCATTTGTAAAGGTATAGTCGAAAATATTGGCTTTATTTACTTTTAAAACAACAATTTGGATGCACACAAAATAAACCCATACAAAAAAAACGAATATGGGAATCCCCCCATATTCGTCCATTGCTTGGTGCACTAAGTCTGGCCGGTACCATACCGGCCGCGAAGCCGATCAAGCTTGTCTATGATTAAGTTCGCCAACTCGGGAGGCTCCTTCACGAAGGCGTCCCTCCCCCAACTGAATATCCGCTCCGCATAGTATTCGAGTTCGCCCTCGCCAAGTGCGGGTCTCGATCGTGCCCGTCCCGTCCTCGTGCCGCGTGATGGCTTTATCGAGCCAAGGATCGGCCTCGCATTTCCTCACTCCCAAGCGGGTCAATTCCACCCGCAGCGCCACATGATGCTGGCGCACAGGCGGCAGGAACCATTGCTCGAGCGTGATCAACTTCTTCATCTGCCTCCGCATCTCTGGCTCCAATGGCTCCCGAGGCTTCAGCGCTCTGACATAGTCCGCGCGGAACAATCGGTAGGATTGCCTGCGGAAGCAATAAGCCGGGCAATACCAATAGCCGTTATGCGCATATAAGCCGAGCGGCACAATGTCCCGTTCATTCTCTCCCCGCGCCGAATCGTAGCGGATCGTAAGCGCTTGGCGCCCGACAGCCGCTTCCAATAATAGCTGCAATAACGGAGCCTCCTGCTCTCTCTGCGGCACCCAGAACTGAATGCAATCCTTCAGACGGTCGATGGTCCGCTTCGCGTTCGGGGGCAGAATACGGTAGAGCTTGGACAGCGCCGAGACGGCTTCCTCCCCGAACGGTATCGACGCGTAGTTATGCAGCGACTGATAGGCGAAGAACATCGCCACCGCCTCATTTTCCCTGAACGTCAGCGGAGGCAGCAGCTTCTCCTTCAGGAGCCGGTAACCGCCCTTAGGCCCGTATTCGGCATACAGCGGCACCCCCAGCTCCTCCAGGTCGCGCAGATCCCGTTGGATGGTGCGCAGCGACACACCGCATGCCTCAGTCCCTCTTCCGTCACCGCGTGAACGCCGCATTCCGCATTCATTGTCAACGCACGCGTCTTCTATTGTTCCCCTGCCATTATCTGCTCACCCTTGTTCTGCTGTTCGGCACTCTCGTCAACATATCCGGATCACTAACACCCCACCCCCTACCCACTCCTGCTGCCCCGCATCAGGGTCAACATGGCGGGTTCTGCGGAACTGCAATCATCGTTAACATCCCCTTCCACTCCTGCTCCCCCAACTTCAGCGTGAACATGGCCGGGTTCTACAGTTCCCGCTTATCGCACAACCTTCCTTTTTATCTATGACAAATGTTGACGTAGATAGATGATACAGTAGACCAAAGCACGGCACAACACAACAACAATAAATCGCTGGGAGGAAGTACCTATGTTCAAAAGACTGGAATGCGTCGCTCTGTACACCGCAAACATCGAGGCCTCGATCGAGTTCTGCCAATCGCTCGGCTTGACGGAGCATTGGCGCATCGAGCGGCCCCTCGGCGAAGGAGGAACATGGATCTTGGTCGGAATGAAGTTCCCGGACGAAAAGAGCTCCGAGCTCGTCCTGCAAAATCATCCCGCTCTCCAGGTGGCCGACATTGAAATCTACGTGGAAGACGTGTGCGAAACTTATGAAGCGCTGTCCGCCAGAACGGATATCAACTGGATTCGCCAGCCTTTTCCGACGGAATCAGGCCATGTGGCCGTCATGGAGGCGCCGGACAGCAACGTCTTCGTCCTCGTCGGCCAATAAAAAGCCCGACCGGCAGGCGGGAGCACCTCTGCGGACGGGAGCGACGCCGCGGACGGGAGCACCGCTGCGGGCGGGAGCGACGCTGCGGACGGGACCACGGCTGCGGGCAGGAGCACCGCCGCGGACGGGAGCACCGCTGCAGACGGGAGCACCGCTGCAGACGGGAGCGACGCTGCAGACGGGAGCACGGCTGCGGACGGGAGCGACGCCGCGGGCGGGAGCGACGCCGCGGACGGGAGCACCGCTCCGGACGGGACCACGGCTGCGGGTGGGAGTACCGCCGCGGGCGCGAGCGACGCTGCGGACGGGAGCGACGCTGCGGGCGCGGGACCACGGCTGCGGGCGGGAGCGACGCTGCGGGCGGGCAAGGTGGCTTCTGCGGCTTGCTTGGTCCAGTCCGCCGGCTTGCCGGGATAAAAATCATAAAAATCCTGCACAGGCGCAGGATTTTCACCGCAAAATACGCATCGAAGCAGGAATTGCTGCAAAAGTACATCAATTTTGCGCGTTTCTGCTTCGTTCCGCGATTGGACGGGCAAAATGCTGCACTTTTGCAGGATTGCCATATAGAGGGCGCGGCCCAGGAACAATTGCTGCATTTTTGCAGGATTGGCGACACGGGATCGCAGCAGGGAGAGGATTGCTGCAATTTGCGGCAAAAGAGGCTCCCCTCAAGGGCATGAGCGCCCCGTCCGGGCGGCTCAAGCTTGCCGCGGAGAGCTGCATCGCACTGACGCGCATCCTGCGACGCTCGTGCAGAAGCGCGGCGGATGCAGCCGCCCGCTCCACAACAGCGCTTGCAAACGCCTCCTTACAAAACCGGCAGCCAGGCCATCCCCCGGCCCGCGCCGCTATCGCCCCGCTTCACGATGCGCTGCCACTTTCCCGATGCGCGGCCAAATGCGCTTCGAGCAGCTCGACGCATTGATCGATATCCTCGCTCAGCCGGTTCCGCACCTCTTCCTTCACTTCCGTATCCAAGTAAATATATTCCCGCAGCTGAATCAAGGTGTCCCGCATCGAAGCGGCGGCATTGCTGCTCCATTGGGGCGTGCGGGAAAGCCCCGACGCCAGCAGATCCAGCAGCGGCCGGTATCGTTCCGCCGCTTCCCGGGTCATCCCGCCGAACGGCACATAGATGGCGCCCACCTTGCGGGACATCTGCTCCAGCAGCACGCGGACGGGCTTCGTGGCATCCCGCTCCGGCAGAACTGCCTGGCTGCGGTACAGGCCGAACCACAGCTCGCGTTCATAACCGCCGGCGAAAAACGCCTCTTCCCCCGTTATAATCGCGCCAAGCCCATGCTCCGCTCCGTTCTGCCGAATCCGCTCCCTTACCGCCGCCGGATCCGTCTCTGCGCCGATGCGGATGTCCACGACAGCGGCGCCCGGCTTGCCTCCGAACGGGCCGGCTTCCCCGGCAAATACGGCCAAGCCAAGCTTCGCGCCCTCATCGATGTACACCTGCATCGCATCGAACAAAGGGCTGGCCGCTGACGTTTTCGCGCTCGCATTCGCGGTCTCGCCCACGCTCGGGCTCGTGTTCGCGCCGTTCGCGCCCGCCGATGCGCTTGGTCTTGCGGCTATCTTCGCGTCATTCCCGCCCGCTCCCGCAATCGCGGCAGGATTCGCCCTCGCCGATGCGCCCGGATTCACTGCCGGATTCTGCGTCCCGGCCCCGCTCGCCTTCGCGTCCGCTCCCGCCCGCTCCGCCGCCTCCAGGTAGACCGCGTTGAAATGCGCGGCCTTGATGCGCTCCAACCGTTCCCGCACCTTCTCGGCCTCGTTATCGCCCGGGCTCGGGCTCACCCGCAGCCGGATCCCGCGCAGCTCCACCTTGCGGGACTCCGTATTCAACTGCTCCGCCTCCGTCACAAACCGCTCCAGCTCCGCCGCCTGTTGGCCGAGCTGCGCGGCGTCGCGCTCGGCATCGTCCGAGGCGGCCCGGGCGTAAGCCAGCTTCGCATCGAACAGCTTGCTTTCGATACTGGAATACGGAACGTCCAGGTACAGCGCCTTCGACTGCGCGAGCTTCCGTTCCGCCTCGGCCAGCCTCTGCGCCGCTTGCTCGAAGTACTGAGCCCGTTCGTCCTGATTCATGGCCGCGATCCGGTCTGCCCACCCTGCCGCGCCAGTCCCACCAGACGCGGCAGCCGCCACGCCTGCGGCGCCCGGCCCCAAGGCAAGCGCCATCGCCCCGGCCAGCAGACCAATGCGCAGCCCTATCCCTGTCTTCTTCATCCTACCGGCCTCCTCGATTCAATAGGGTTCACATCCGATTGATAGATTGTATGCCCGCATCGGCCGGGGCCATTCCTTGGAATTTACCGGCCGGCGCCCAGGGCCCCCGCACGATGCGAAGCGGCTTGCCCATTGCAGGCGGGACGGCTCATAACAGCCCGCGGCAGAAGAAGGACATCTTGCGGTCCCGCAGGCCGGGAAGCCGGGTAAAACAAAAATGCGAACCTCTCAGGAAGCACTTACTTTCTGGAGGCCCGCACTTGGATGCAGAATTCGATATAACATTTTTATACAAAATGAACTTATTATTAACGATAGGTGTATGTATAATCCTCGCCGTTGGTCGAGACGATGACCTGGATCGGCTTCTTGTCCTTCGCCACTTCGGCAGGCACCTCGGCGATGAAATGAAGCGTGCCCGTTTTCAATGGCTCGATGCTGGTAATATTCGTGTAGGTAAAATCCGCCCCTCCTTTATCCTCGATCGTGGAAAAAGCGTTATATTCATATTTGTTGTCGTAGACGACCTTGACCGACACGAACTCATCCGCCGATTTCCCCTCGGTCAGCAAGCTCTTGACCTTGATCACCGTGTCGAAATAAGTATTGGACGCATCCTTCACTTCATAATAGGAGTAGAAGCTGTCCGGGTTCGGCGGGGTAATCTTGTTGGCGAACTTCGCTCCTTGAATGGTCAGCTCGGCAAAATCGGCGATTTCGAGCGGCTTTTTCGCTTCAATTACTTTGCCATTGGCAGCCGGAGCAGCCTCATGGTCAGACTTCTCCTCCGACTTGCCGGCGCTGTCGTTGCCCGCATTTTCCTTTTTCTCGGCGTCCGCTTTGCCTGCGCCCGGATTCCCCATTGCCGCTTTCAGTTCCGCATTTTCTTTTTCCAAAGCCTCGATTTTCTTCTCCAGGTCGGCCGTCGCGGAATCGCCGCCGCTGCATCCAGCCACCGTCATCCCTAGAAGTAATGTTGCGATACTGATGGCTGCTGATTTCTTTCTCAATGGAAGACCCCCTTTTTCTATGTATAAACATACCACCAACTCCACCTAATTTACTAGAAAAGAATTCAGATCATATGACAATTCTCCTAATTCTATCGACTCAATAAACTGGCAAAAGACAAATAATAAGATACGTTGAATATTAACTCGTTTCCGCTTGTATGCTCTTGTTTTTCCTCCGATCCTGCGGTACACTGATGCACATCACCCCAATGGAGCTGATCGCCTGGTGGATACGACCGACGCCAAAGAGACGAATTTCTACGAATCGGATATCTTCGACATTAGCCGCGAACGGAAAGTCCGCTCCAGCATGCCTTCGCGCCATTACCATGACGCCTATGAGATTTTCTATCTTGTCTCGGGCGAATTATCGTACTTCGTCGGGGATAAGACCTACCATCTCGTGAGCGGCATGCTGCTATTCATCAACGTCAACGAGATTCATAAGCTGGTCAATTCGAGCGGCGCGGCCTTCGAGCGCATCACGCTCCAGTTCAAGCGGGAATTTATCGCCGACCTGCTCCCGAAGCAAGAGAGTTTCGACGTGTTCTCCGCCTTCCAAGCCGATACGCATCTGCTCCGTCTGGACGGCAGCGAGCAGAGCATGGTAGAGGGATTGTTCGACCGGATGGTGCACGAATCGCTGCGCCAGCCCCCGGGCTATGCGTATTATGTCAAAATATTGCTCATTGAGCTGCTCATCTATTTGAAGCGCAAAGCAGACAGCGGCCAAAACCAGCCAGCAGCCAGCCCGCAGCAGGTTCATCCCAAAATCATCGCCGTCGTCAACTTCATCAACGAGAACTACAGCCGGCGCATTACGCTGGATTCCATCTCCCGGCGGTTTTATATCAGTCCCTCTTATTTCTGCAAAATGTTCAAAGACAGCACCGGCTTTACGCTGGTCGAATACGTGAATAATGTCCGCATCAAGGAAGCGCGCCTCCTGCTGCAGGATACCGATGCCAAGATGGGAGAGATCGCGGAACGGGTCGGCTTTGAGAGCCTGACCCATTTCGGACGCATTTTCAAGGAGTTGACAGGCTGTACGCCCTTAAAATACCGCCTTATGCAGCGTTCGAACCGGACCTGAGCGCGCAGCGCTTCATCCCCCTCTCCCTCTCAACCCGGCTATGCAAAAAAAGCCGCCCCCTGACGAAATCAAGGAAGCGGCTCGGTTCGGTCCAGCTTAGGCCTGGGCCTCGCACACATACTGCGCAAATTTCTGATAATCGCTCTGACGGCATTCCAGCGTCAGCTTCGTCCCCAACTCCTCGTATTCGGTCGCGAGGACGTTCGCATGCTCATTCAAGTAGGACACATGCTGGCCCTGATCATACGGGATGAGCATTTCGCATTTCACATAATCCTTGAACACATGGGCGCGGATGGCTGCGATCAGCTTATCGATGCCCTGCTTGCGCTTGGCGGCCATGTAGATAATCGAATCCTGCGATTCGGGAATGGCGCCTTCCTTCAGGTCGATCTTGTTATACGCATAGATCATCGGAATCTCTTCGAGCCCGATCGACTTCAGCGTCTCGTTCGTGATGCGGATGTGCTGCTCATACTCCGGATTGGAGAAGTCGACGACATGAACCAGCAGGTCCGCCTCTTTCACTTCCTCCAGCGTCGAGCGGAACGCCTTGACCAGATGATGCGGCAGCTTGCTGACGAAGCCGACCGTATCGGTCAGCAGGAACGTCTTGTTATCCTCCAGATCGATGCTGCGGACGGACGTATCCAGCGTTGCGAAGAGCATATCCTTCTCGAAGACGAATTTGTCCTTCGCATCCGTGAACAGCTCCACCAGCGTGTTCATCACCGTGGACTTGCCCGCATTCGTATAACCGACGAGCGACACGACCGGAAGCTCGGTTTTCTTCCGCTTCTTCCGCTGGGTCTGGCGGTGGGCGACCAAGGCCTCCAGCTCCTTGTTCAGAGCCGTAATCCGCTCCTCAATCCGGCGGCGATCCAGCTCCAGCTTTTTCTCCCCCGCCCCTTTATTCCTCGTGCCGACCCCGCCGCTCTGGCGGCCCAGCGATTCGCGGAGACCGACCAGACGGGGAAGCATATATTGCAGTTCCGCCACCTCTACCTGAAGCTGCGCCTCCTTCGTCTTGGCCCGCTCGCCGAAAATATCGAGGATCAGCAGCGTGCGATCGACGACCTTGCAGTCGAGATCCTTTTCCAGGTTGCGAAGCTGCGAAGGAGACAGCTCATCATTGAAAATAACCATATCCGCCTCATGCTGATTCAGCATAATCGTCACATCCTGCAGCTTGCCGGTGCCGATATAATGCGACGTGTTGAGCTTGCTCAGGTTCTGCGTCACGACGCCGACGACCTCCACGCCGCAGGCCGCGGCCAGATTCGCCAGCTCCTCCATCGAATAGTCGAAATCCGGCTGATGATTCAGATTTACGCCGGCCAACACCGCTTTTTGCGGCTGTATCGTAAGTTGTTCCATACTTTATTCCCCCGTTGCCGCACCCAAGTCCCGCTTGAGCACGGATCATCATGATTGTGAAATTTGATTTCGAAGTAAGCAATACAAAAAAACACAGGCTTTCCGCCTGTGCTTCGAGTCATCGGAAGACGAGCCCCGCGACGGAGCCGCTTGCAGAGGAGCATAGCAGCGCATCCCTGCACTATAAGCATACCCTCACGGCATGCGTGAAGTCACGGTCACCCCGCAAGCCTTCCATCCCGCCAATATCCGAGTAACAGCGAAGGCCGATCGCGGCCGGCAGGCTCCCGGTACGGAGCAGGCAGCGCACGAAAGAAGGCGTTCGCCGAAGAAGAAGCCGCTTCATCCAGCGCTTCGTTCTTGGCAGGTGCTGCGTCATATAGGCACAACAAAAGAGGCAGGCATCGTCCCTCCCTCTTCTGTCGCGCAACATATTAGGGTTCCTCTGAGCAACCAAGGCAGACCATTCCCGATCACTCTGCGCACAGGCAGAGCAAATGAGCACTATTCAGTTAGTGTCACATACGTTCAATCGGATTCTTCCCAAGCGGAAGATGGCTGCCATGTCAATCATCGGTGACCCTCCGTTCTGTCAAAGTTATCCCTATCCTAACACAGGTCCATCCCAAGAGCAAGGGCGGGCATGGAACTTTTCCGAAAAATGGCTCTATTCACCTTCGCGGCCGCTGTGCTTCTTCTCCTCCAGAATCACGGCGTGCACTGCCGGATCGCCCCACAGATTCCCGGTCTTGACGGCACTGACTTCAATATCGGGCTCCGTCTTCCGCTCTTCATTAATGACTCCCGACGAGGTTAGGCCCATGACACTAGGCATGCGGAAGGCGAAGCCGCTCTGGGGCAAGGTAGCAATCATCGGATCGATTCCGATTCCATCCCCGCCAGTCCGTTCCCCCACCAAGGTTGCCCAGCCCGTGCTCTTGGCGAACACCGCCCACGCTTCCGCTGACGAGTATACGCCCCCGTCGACGAGCAAATAAATGCGTCCGCGGTATTCCTTGCCCGCTTCAGGGGAAAACGTGATTTCGTTTTTAATATAATTTTGGAAATCCGTCTCGATCTCCGGCGGCAACTGGACCGCTCCCAATTCTTCCTTCAGTTGAGCGACAGGAAGCAGCTGCTCCGGTGAATAAGCCGAATGGGCGTACTGCTGGGCCAGCTCTCCCTTGCGGAAAAGGAAATAACTTACCGAAGTCAGAGGCTCCTTCATGAGCTGCGGCACGAGCATGCCCCAATAGGAGGTCGATCCGCCGCCATTGCCCCGGATATCGATAATGAGCGCGTCATAGCTTCGAATCTTCTCCAGAAAAGGCGCAAGCATCGCGTTATCCTCTTCGACCCGTTCATGAGGCAGGCTTGGAATAGACAGATACGCCAGCTTGCCTTCCTTCAGGATTCCAGTCACGGGCGAAGCTGCGGAGCTTGGGGACAAAGCCGAGTCCATGTCCTCCCCGTCCGCGAAATACCGCGCTTCCGCATGCGGCTGGCTCAACTGCCGATGCCACTGCTCTCTTTCTTTCATATCACGATATAGCCGCTTCATGTATGCATAGAATGATTTATCCAAAAAGGACGTGTGCCCATTGTTCAAATCGCGCAGCACCGTATTCATCCTGTCTCTGAACTCATCATCGGTGGTCGCCTGCAGCACAAACTGCTCATAGCGATCCGCGTTCTTCAGCCAGTCGACATGATGGACGCGCTGATTGACCTGGAGGAACGGGTAGTTGTCCTTGACGATGCGCACCATCGCTTCGAAATCCTCGCGCTTCTGTTCCTCCGTCAACGTCAGCTTGCCCGGCTCCAAAATCTTCCCCCCTCCATCGGCTGGCGGGGGATTCTCGGCCTGCTTCGGCTCCGCCTGAACGGAAATGCTGCCGCCTGTCCCGCTTGGCGCTTCCTTCGCATCGCAGGCAGCCAGTCCGAGCAGAAGGAGCAGGACCGCCGCCGGTATGAGCCAGCTTTTATTCATATGTTTCGCTTCCTATTCGAATGATAAATTCCCCAAATATTCCTTCCCATTCTATCCCAATTCGAAGGTCGCGACAAGCCGCCCGATGAGGCCCTTTTGTTACAATTCAGGGAAAAAGCTAACCCCGGGAGCCCCCGGGGTTATATGACATAGCCTGTTCCGTTTTTCCTACGGCAACAGTCATTACTTCTTCTGCACGATATTCCAGACGATGATGGCGGCCTGCGCCCGGTTCGCCTCGCCCTTCGGATGGAACAGGCCGCTGCCCATTCCCTTCACGATGCCTGCCTGTGCCAGCGCCGCAACCGCCTTCGCGGCATAGGAAGCGATTGCTTTACGGTCCTTGAACCGGGCCAATACCGGCTCCGCGTCCGTGGCCGCCGGCGTGCTCGTGAAGGCGGCAAGCGCCTTCGCCGCCATCACCGCCATCTCCTGGCGGGTGATGGGCCGGTTCGGCTCGAATCTGTCCTTGCCCGCGCCCTGCACCAGCCCGGCCTGCTTCGCCGCCGCGATGACGGTATAGTGCCAATCCGTCTCCTTCACATCGCTCCAGTTGAGCGGCGTACCGTCATCCTGCAGATCGAAGGCACGGACGAGCATCGCCGCGAACTCGGCGCGCGTCACCGGCTTCAGCGGCCGGAACTTGCCGTCCGCATCCCCCTTGACGATGCCGAGCGCCGCCAATTGCTGAATCGCCTCCTGCGCCCAGGCCGCCGGAGCGAGATCCGGGAAGACCGGAACGGCCGGTTCCACCGGCGGCACTGCCGGCACTGTCGGCGTCGATGGCGTCGATGGCTTGGAAGGCGCTGGCGCCGGAGACGAGGAGGAGCCGCCGGACGATGACGGCGGATCGAGCGGCGCCGGATTCGGAGCGCCCGGTTCCGCAGCCGTCAAGGTGACCGCTTCGCTGGCAGCGCTCTCGTTATGAAGCCGATCGACAGCGGTCACCACATAGGTGTATTGCTGTCCTTTCGCTGCCGTGCGATCCGCGTAAGCCTGCATCGCATGCCCGGACTTCTTGCGGATCGTGCCTAGCAGATGCGACGGGTCCGCGATGCTGCCCGCGGTCTTGCCCTCGAACCGGTAGACGGCATAGTACGTCTCATCGCTCGCCGTCTTCCACTTCAGCTCGACGCCCCCGCTCGCGTTGCGGGCCGATACCCCGGAGGGCGCCGCCGGAGCCTGCGCATCAAGCCAAGGCATCGCCGGCACGAGTGCCGGGTACCGGTACAGATCGCTGCGCAGCCGATCAGTGAAGCCTAGCGGATTCGCAGCGAACCATTGGGCGCTGAAATACATGCTGCCCGACACTTCCGCGAAATTGCGGTTGAAATTCACCTGGTTCGGCATTTCCTCCGGATCCATCCACCCGTCTCCCTGTCCGATGCGGTAGATCGCCTGGCCGCTGTACAGATGCACGTTCTTGCCGGCTGTCACCCCGCTCCACCAGGCAATCAAGGTGTCATAGGCGGCCGGAGAATAGCCCATATACCAATAAATCTGAGGCGTAATGTAATCGATCCATTCCTCCTCCACCCATTTTTTCGAGTCGGCGTTGAGCGCTTCATAGCTGCTTAAGCCGTTTGTGTCGGAGCCTTCCGGATCCTTGCTCTTGTTCTTCCAGATGCCGAACGGGCTGATCCCGAATTTGACGTAGCTCTTCTCCCGCTTGATCGCCTCGCTTACGCCGCGAATGAACTGGTTCACATTGTCCCGGCGCCAGGCGGCCCGATCCGGGAAGCCCGCGCCGTACTTCGCATACGATACATCATCCGGGAACTCGGTGCCTTCGATCGGATACGGGTAAAAGTAATCATCGAAGTGGACGGCATCGATGTCGTACTTTTTCACCACCTCCATGACGCTGTCCGTGATAAATTGCCGCGCCTCCGGATTGCCCGGATCGAAATACAGCTTGCCCCCGAACGAGAGAACCCAGTCCGGGTGCTTGCGCGCCGGATGATCCTCCACCAGCCGCTCGATATCGTTCTTCATGCTGACGCGATACGGATTGAACCAGGCATGGAATTCCATATTTCGCTTATGGGTCTCCTCCAGCATAAAGGCGAGCGGATCATATCCCGGATCCTTTCCTTGCACGCCCGTCAGCCACTCCGACCATGGGCCGTACTCCGACGGGTAGAAGGCATCCGCCGTCGGCTTAATCTGCATAATGACCGCGTTCATTCCCGCGGCCTGCAGCTCGTCGAGCAGCTTCCGGTACTGCTGCTTCTGCTCCTCTGCGCCGGTCGTGCCCTTCGCCGGCCAATCGATATTTTCCACCGTCGCGATCCACGCCGCTCTCATCTCCGCCTTCGGAATACCAGCCGGCTTATTGACTACAACATACACGGAGCTGGTCTTGCCCTCATACGTTGCCATAATTCGCGTTCCACCTACCTTGATTCCGGTCACTTTCCCGTTCTCATCGATCGGGGCGACCTCCGGATTGCTGCTCGCATACTTTACGCCTTCCGCAATTTTCACCGGCTCTTCCACCCACGAATAGGTGCCGTACACCTCCGCCTCGAACGAGCCGCCTATCGCGACCGCGCTCAAGCCCCGCAATTGGATGCTCTCCAGCTCGGGTACCGGTTCGGTCACCTCAATCTGATGAATCGCCGAGATGTTGCGGTAGGTCACGGACGTGACCGTGATCGCCGCCGAGCCTATCGCATGCGCTTCAAGCCCGCCGCTGTCATCGACGCTCACCACTTCCGGCCTACTGCTGGCGAAGCTGGCGCCGCCCGCCATTTCCACCGGCGCCCCAAGTCCCGCATAGACCGCATACGCCTTTAAAGCACCGGTCGCCGTCCGCACCATCTTCTGCGGGCCGGACACCTCAATCCGCTCCAGCTTCGGCGCATCCTCCGTCACGGTCAGCGTCAACCGGACCGGGGGCGCATCGCCGTATTCGGCCGTAATAATGGCCGTTCCGGCGCCGACGGCCGCGATCGAATCATACGTCGCCCGCGTCACGGCAGCGACAGTCTCGTCGCTGCTGGCCAGTTGGACGCCGCTCTCGATCCGTTCGGGAGCCGTGCTGCCGGTGCGCGTCGCAACCACTTGAACCGCCTGGCTGCTTCCGGCTTGCATGTGCGGCGGCAATCCGGTGATATCCAAGTGATGAATCGGGGAGCTTGAATAGATAGCGGACAGCCGGTCGAAATAGATGGCTCCGCTGTTTTTGTTTTCCGATTTTGTCGCGGCCATATAGATCTGGTTCAGCTTGAGAGGCCATTGTATATGTTGCGGAACGTCTGCGGTGACATATTTCCACCCCTGCCAATGGAATCCCGATGACGTCGTAAAATCGAGCGCGGGCAAAGCCTTGCCGCTTCCATCCGCCACCGCGGCGCGCAGCCAGTTATTGTTTTGATTTCCATATACCCACACGCCTAATTTCCGGGGCTGGCCCGGGACTGCCCTCCCCCTCGTGCCATCCGGATTATAGAAGTTCACATACGCTGCCGATGTGTTCGGTTGTCCGATAAAGTCATAGCTCAGCTTCACCGCATGATGACCGTAATAGATGGTCTCCGGCCGGCTGATCAGGCTCAATTCGACGGAATTGGCTTGCGCATGGCTGGCTCGCAGGTTCGTCAGATCCTCGAATTCCTCCAGCACAATCGGCTCTGCGCCGTCCGCTTCTTCCGCATGGACAAACGGTGAAGCGCTTCCAACTCTGGACAGTCCCGTCCCCAGCAAAAGAATCAGCGCCACCGTAAGAGCCACCATCGCCCTGCCGTGAAATGAATGCCGTCTCCTGTTCATTCGTTCATTCACTCCCTAATGAGATGATTGATCACTTTCCAAGCTCCCTAATTCCATGTTGTCAAACATGCTGCCAAGCGCAGCGAACAGATATTATGCTCCCTCCTTCGTTCTCAACTGAACAGCTCGCGGCTGCTACTCCCTATCATATTGAAACATTATTTTAAATATCAATAGTTTTTTTAAAATATAATTTTAAAATGAAGCAGGAATGTCCCGATTGGATGACGTATCGTCGTTTTTCGCCTCTCCCCATATGCCGGCCGCTTTCGCTTTCCTGGCGACACCGGCTTCTACAACAAGCCTTCTGAAACAAGCCTGATGGACAGTGACGGCGTCATAAAACCAGCGCATGGGCTGCCAGCGCATATGCCCGTTTTTGGGCCAAAGGTGCTTCTAGGGGAATTTGCGGATTAACACTACTTCTTGGAAAAAATGCTGCAAGTCTCAGGCTGTTGGAAAACCACTGTTTTTTGTGAAGGGGTGGAGAAGGTCCATTTTCCTCATCCAAACTTTGGCTCTTAGAGCGTTTTAAATCGATTTTTTTCTGCCGGGAGAAGAGATCCACATCACAGGTGAAAAGTCCCATAGACTACTCAATGGCCTGATTTTACGGGATCCAACCGACCGCGTCGGATGCTGGGGGCATCATCGCCTTCAGGAAGCATTATCAGCCTGCTGAAAGCATTATCTGTCCTGCTGGAAGCACTATCTGGCCTGCCGGAAGCACTATCGGCCTGCTGGAAGCACTATCTGTCCTGCTGGAAGCACTATCGGCCTGCTGGAAGCATTATCTGGCCTGCTGGAAGCATCGTTGCCTCCTGGGGCTTGGACGTGTGGAGGAAAATGCTGCTATTTTACAGGAATTTCGGCTTAATGAGTCCACATCCCGAGGAATTGCTGCAAATCTACATCATTTTAGGCCCTTTTGCTTCAAGCCGAAGCGAAACGGGGGAAATTCCTGTAATTTTGCAGGATTCCCTTTCTGGACTAGTCGTCCCTATCGAATTGCTGTATTTCTGCAGGATTTCGCTTACCGAATCGGCGTGCCTGGAAAAATCGTGGAGTTTGCGGGATTTCGCCTGCCGAATCGGCGTGCCTGGAAAAATCGAGGAGTTTGCGGATTTCGCCTGCCGAATCGGCGTGTCTGGAAAAATCGTGGAGTTTGCGGATTTTGCCTGCCGGATGGGCGTGTCTAGGGAAATGGTGCAGTTTTCAGGATGGTGGAAATATCCATTTTCCTACTCAAAACTTCTTTCTCAACAGCCTGGCAGGTGCAGGATTTTGCTAAAACTCCTCTAATCAGCCCGGCCCTGTCATCAGAGCAAGGACCGGATGTAGTTAAAAAGAAGCTAAGGCTCATCTAGGAACGAAGGAGAGAGCAGGCCCCGATGCTGCGAATGAACCGGGATAATAGGCAAGGCGCCGGCCGCTTCCTTGCAGATGCTCCTAATCGTATTCGCCGACATCCGCCGCATCCTCCCGGATATGGCGGTTGTCTGGTTATCCTAATTCGCGCTGTCAATCACCTTTTGCGGAATCTTGATTGCGCCCACTTTATCGTGGCGGGAGAATGATCTTTTCGTCACTAGTTCTTGAGTAGAATACTTTCCATATTCTTTCGGTTCCAAAATGATACTTACTTCCGCTTGAACCAATAGGAACGAATCTTTATGAATAAGAAACGAAGCTTTTATATTTTTTGCATGCAATGCTTCCAAAAACCATTTCATATGTTCATGTTCGCCGCTGCCTGCCTGACTTATCAATCCTTTAACCAGTTCCTGAAGTCCCTCGCCGGTCAGATCAGCCGTCAACACATACCTATTGCCGCGCGCCTTCACCTTCATATCTTGGGCCCTCGATCGGAACAGCTCCAACTGGTTCTCGGGATGCGCGAATATTTCGAGTCTTTCCAACCGCTCGTCAACCATCTCTTCAGGATATTCATGCCATCCGTCGCCGAGGTTCACATAGGCTTCCTCCCCCTCAACGTACAACGTTTGCTGAACTTCCTCTTGCCCGTCATACACTTTCCTATTCTCATAGTACATGCCGAACGGCTCTTTGTTCAGGTCCAGCTTTATGGTCGATTCGGATTGCCTCTCTTCCTTCAGCTCTCCTATACCGTCCGTAATCTTATTGATCGCAGTTCCTTCCATCGAGAAGCTCTTCATCTTCTGGTTGGCATCTATCGTCTTTGCCAGCAGTTCGTCTGCCGCAATAGCCGCGTCGGCGTCACTGCCGCCGCAAGCCGTAATGCCGAAGGCCGCAACAACTACTAACAATGCAATCGCACACTTCCTCAACGCGAGTATCCCCCTAATATCTGTAATTAATATAAGACCTAATCATCATAACCATACGGTCTATCCGGTACTAGGGGAAATAGTCCTGTACTGGCGATTTGAGCCAATTAATTATTTGGGCAGATAGAACGACAATCGCATGCTCCTATCTCCCATATTTCGACAAAGCCCTCTTCTCCCGATAACGCGCTCCATAGGTGTTATCTAAACTATCTAACCGCTCCAGCCAAGCTTTTGCGAGGAAAAACACGCTCCTTATCCGTTCGCCTTGACAAATCTCGCATTCTTTCATATCATTAGCTTGAATGACAAATAACGGCACTTGCGATGGAAGCACCCGCAAGAATGGGCCTGATAGCCCTTCTTGCAGGTGCTTTTTTGCATTTTCCTGTCTTGCGCGTGGGGATATGGAGGGCGGAGCCGGATATTTCGGGAAAATAAGAAGAGAGGATGAGACGATTATGATGAGGAAACAATCGGGCGCGATTATCGCATGGCTCCTTATTGCACTCGCATTCGCATGCCTGTTGGCCAACCCGGCGCCGCTCCGCGCCGCATCGGCGGAGCTGTCCGCCACGGCCAAGGCCGCCTTCGACAAGATGGTGGCGGCAGCGGACCGGACGCAGGCGGATAAGCTGAATCGGCTTTACCGGGAACTGATTCAGCTCGAGGCGGCAGAGCGGGAATGGCAGGAGAAGACGAAGCGCCTGCAGCGCGACAATGCGGAGGCGATGACCGCCATCCGGCAGAAGGTCAAGCTTATGCATGTGGAGAAGCTCAAGCGCCTCGATTCACAAGTCCAGGAGGCGAAGAAGAAGTATCAGCCGCTGTTCGACGCCTATAGCGCCTTGAACAAGCAGATTTCGGCGGCGAAGATATGGAAGAACAAGCAGCTGAACGCAGCGCTTCGCCTGCAGCACACCGGCATGAAGCCCCTCGTCCAGACCGCGCGGGAGGATATTCGCCGCCGCCAAGCCGCGCTGAAGTCGGCCAGGCAAGCCCGCACCGATGCCGTCAAGCGCGTGCGCCAGACGCTCTCCGCCATCGATACGGTCAAGGTGCAGATCAAGAAAGCGAAGAACGCCGCCCGCACCGATAAGAGCCGGCTCTCTGCGGCCCGGAGCACGTTAACGCAAGCCGCGAGGAAGGGCGATGCCGGCGCCAGCCTGAAGGCGCTCACCTCGATGACAGTCTCCTCCGGCCAGCGGAATGAACGCACTCGCCAAGTCTTCCAGCTGGAGCAAAAGATCGGAGAGATTATTCGGAAAGCGAGGACACAGCTCCAGTCTTTTTCTTCTTCGTAAGACTATTGCTTTTTCCCTACCCATTCGCTATACTCTGTAATACTACATGCGATGGAGGAACCTGCGATGAACCGAATCCAGCAGACTCAACTTCATCATCACAAGAAGCGTTAGCACCCCTGAACCTATCAGGGAGGCTAACGCTGTTCGCGTTGGCCTCCCTGCGGCATATATCCGGCGCGCGGGACCAAGAGGTCCGGCGCGTTTTTTATTTTCCGGAGACACAAGGGAGGATGGATACGATGCAAAACGTAAAAGGAACTTATGATTTTTTCGGTCCGGAGCAAGCGGCTCGCCAGCAAGTGCAGGACGTCCTGCGGAACCTGTTCGAGCTGTACCGCTTCGAGGCGATGGAGAGCACGATCTTGCATGAGCTTGATGTACTGACATCGAAATATGCCGGCGGGGAAGAAATCGTGAAGGAAATGTACCAGTTGAGCGATCAAGGACAGCGGCAGTTAGGGCTGCGCTATGACCTGACGATTCCGTTCGCCAAGGTTGTCGCCATGAATCCCGGTCTGCAGCTGCCGTATAAGCGGTATGAGATCGGCAAAGTGTTCCGCGACGGGCCGGTGAAACGGGGAAGGCTGCGGGAATTTCTGCAATGCGATGCCGATATCGTCGGCATTGCAGGGCCGGAAGCCGAGGCCGAGCTGATGCAGCTTGCCGTCGAGGCGTTCCGCCGCCTGGACATCCCGGTGACGATAAGATGGAACAATCGGCGGTTCCTCGGAGAATTGCTGGAGTCGGTCGGCGTCCCGGCCGGGGAGGCGTTGTCGGTCATGCTGACGCTCGACAAGATTGCCAAAATCGGAAAAGAAGGAGTAAAGGACGAACTGCTTGGCAAAGGCTTGGGGCCGTCCGTTACCGAGGCGATCTTGGCCTTGATGGAGAGAGAAGAGATCTCGGTCGATTCCCTCGCCGGGGCTTACGGCCTCCAGTCGTCGGAGGGTGCATCCGAGGTGCGCGCCCTGCAGCTTCTAATCGACGAGACCGGGCTTGCGGCAAGCTGCGCCTTCGACCCGTTCCTGTCCCGCGGGCTGTCCTTCTATACCGGCACCGTATATGAAATTTTCGATGCGTCCGGCTCCTTCGTCTCAAGCCTGGGCGGCGGCGGTAGATACGACGCCATTATTGGCCAATTCACGGGAAGGCAGGATGCAGCCTACCCCACCGTCGGCCTGTCGTTCGGCATGGAATCAATCATGGCGCTCGTCGCGCGGCGGCCAGCGGAACGGACCCGCGCTTCGGCCGTCGTCATTCCTATCGGGGATACCCTGGCCCAAGCGCTCCGGACCGCCGCGGCCCTTCGGGCCAACGGGATACGCACCTCTCTGGATACGAGCGGCCGCAAGCTCAGAAAATCGCTTGCCTCCGCCGCATCCCAACGAATTCGCTTCGTGCTGCTCATCGGCGAGAGCGAGGCCGCCATCGGGGCGATCCGTCTCAAGGATATGGCCGAGCAGACCGAAGCGGTCATCACCGTGGAGGAGGCCATTTGGCAAATCGAGCGCAAGCTGGGGCTGGCATAAGGCGGAGAGAATAGATGAAAAGCTACACCCGCGCAAAAAACCGCCGAATCCTTCCGGATCCGGCGGTTGAACGCGATTCAATTATTGAGCGCTGTCCAGCACCTCTTGAGGGATTTTGATTTCGCCCACTTCGTCATGCTTGGAGAACGTGCTCTTCATCACCATGTCCATGGAGATTTTCTGACCGTCCTGCTCCATTTCCATCGTCATGTCGACATCGGATTGAAGCGGCAGGAACGATTCTTTGTTGACCGCATACGTAACTTTGACATTTTTGATATCCATTTGCTCGATCAGAGCCTGCGTTTGCGCGTCTTCGCCGCTGCCCGACTGGCTCATCAAGTTCTTGGCGAGCTCTTTGATTCCATCGCCGGACAAATCAGCTGTCAATACGTACTTGTCTCCCTCTTCCGCCACTTTCATATCTTTGGAGAAAGATTTGAACTGCTCCATTTGAGTTTCGATTTTCGCGGATTCTTCCATCTGCTTAACCATATCGCCAATCATTTCGTCCGGAAGCTTCACCCATTGTCCATCCACATGCGTGTAGATCGCTTCCTTGGAAATATACTGCTTGATATCCTGTTCGCCTTGGCCAGGCATAGACATCTTCATCTCTTGGTACATGCCGAACGGTTCTTTGCTGAAGTCCGCCTTCATCGAGATATCAACCTTCTGCTCTTGCTTCTGATCGCCCTGAGCGACCGTAATGTTCTGGTTGATGCTCGCATCCATCGCGAAGTTCTTCATCTTTTGGCTGGCTTCCGCCATCTTCGTCAGCAGTTCATCCGCAGTCAATGCCGGCGCATTTTCTTTTTCTGTTTGCGCATCCGCCGGTTTTTCCGCGTTGGTCGCACCACCGGTAGCGCCTTTATCGCCGCATGCCGTGATTCCCAACGCCAAGATTGCCCCTAATAACGCGAGTGTCCATTTTTTCAAAGCCGATATCCTCCTAAGATCTGTAACAAATTTTCGTACCTAACCATCATAACCATATAGCCAATCCGGGCGATAGGGGAAAAAGTCCCAAGCAAATAAAATTAATCGACTAATTATATGGTGACAAAGGACTAGCACAGTCCGATAAAAATCTCCATAATTCGACAAACGATACTCCGTTTTCAGCGTTGCCATTCAGCAGGGAACAGCTCCAGCCCATCCACGGCAAACGCCTTCCGGACGAGCTCCGGAGCGACGAATTCATCATATTTGCCTAAATAAGGGGCCTCCTCCGGCGCTAAAAGACTCATCAAATCGATTCCGTTATTCAGCTCTGCGCGCAGTTCGTCCAACAAGGCGGGCGCATCCGCATGGCCGGAGACGACCATATAGTACGGCTCCATCGGCACAATCGACCGGAGGGCAAGTCGCTGGGCAAGCCGGTGCTTCAAGATGCGCTCCAATGTGCGGAACGGCTTCGTTCCCATCCAGGGCAGGATGAAGCAGGAGCTCCCTCCCGCCGGAAGAACGGACTGCCTGAGCAGACCGCTCTCCCGGGCAAGACGGCGGGCCCGCTCGAGCCGCTTGACAGCCCCCGGAGCCAAGTACGGATAGATCTCATGATCCGCCAAAATATCGCGCATCTTGGCCATGACCGATGTATGCACATCGCCCCCGGCCCCAAGCCAGAGCGTGTCCACCTTGCCCCGGGCAGGCTTGACATAGACGGCTTTGTGCTTCGCGTCCACCTCGACGACCTTCCACAGCTTGCCCGCCAGAGAAAAGCAATAGCCCGGCGGGGGAACGGTCGTAATCGAGCCCAATTCCTCCGAACCGTTATATACGGCATGCTCTTCATCGTCTTTAAATACCGCATAGAAGCGGAAATGGTTCACGACCTTCTCCCCGGCCAGACCAATCAGAAGCGTTCCTTCCTCGGTTCTCTGCAAATGATCGGTCTCCAGCAAATACCGGAGGAAGAGCTTATATTCTTCCGCATCGAAGTTCCGGAACGGCGGCAGCGTCAGCACCTCCCGGGCGAGTTCGGCCGGCGCCGCTTCCCCCATGCCCTTCAATATGCTCATCGTCTGATGATACAGCAGGCCGATTGGCTTCTTCCGCAGCGCGAGCGGCTCGATCCACTTGTCCCGCACATACAGCTCGATGACCGCGATTGCGCGCAGCAGCGTCCAAGGCATCCGTGCGGGGAGCTGCGCGTCCTCGTCCTCCTCTTCCGGCACCGCGAACAGCATCTCGGATACCGCATCGCCGCGTCTTCCCGATCGGCCGAGCCGCTGCACGAAGCTGGAGCAGCTATAGGGCGCTCCGAGTTGGATGACCCGTTCCAACTCCCCGAGATCGATGCCCAGCTCCAAGGTTACGGTAGCCGCGGTTACCGCTGGCCCGCGTCCGACGCGAAGCGCGGCCTCGGCCTCTTCGCGCAGCATGGCCGAGATGCTGCCGTGGTGCACGTGGAAGACATCCCGCTCCTGGCGCCGCGCAGCTGTGCGGCGCAGCTCCAGCGTCGTCAGTTCCGCATCGGAGCGGCTGTTCGTGAAGATCAGCGCCTTTTTGAGCCGCGTATGATCATAGATATAGTCATAATAAGCTTTGCGGGCATTCGCCGCCTGCTCCGTCTGCTCCTCGTCATGGGCGGCGGGGAAGGAGAAATGCTCGACATTCAATCTCAGCTTGCGGCCCGCGCGGGGCGCCACGACTTCGACGGCATGCGGCGAGCCTGCGCCCAGCCATTCGCAGGCGGCATCGTAGTCGCCCAGTGTCGCCGACAGGCCAATCCGTCTCGGCCGGCAGCCTGCCATCCGTTCCACCCGGGCCAGCTGGCTCAGCACTTGAATGCCGCGATCCGCCCCCATGAAGGCGTGCACCTCATCAATCACGACATACCGCAGGTCGCGGAACAGGGCGGGAATCGCATTCGGCTTGTTCATCAACAAGCCTTCCAGCGATTCCGGCGTAATCTGCAGCACGCCGGACGGTCTTTTCAACAGCTTCGCCTTCTCCGCTTGGGACACGTCCCCATGCCAATGCCGCACCGGAATGCCGGCCTCGCGCAGCAGATCGTTCAGACGCTCGAACTGGTCGTTAATGAGCGCCTTCAGCGGGCCGATGTACAGAATGCCTACCGATGCGGAAGGGCGTTCATATAATTCCGTCAAGGCAGGGAAAAAGGCGGCTTCGGTCTTGCCCGATGCCGTGCCGGATGCGATCAACAGATGGTTCGGCGAATCGAACAGCACGCGGCAAGCCCCGACTTGGGCCTCCTTCAGCGTCTCCCAACGCTTTTTGTAAATATACTCCTGAATGAACGGCGCCAACCGGTGAAAGGGATGAGTGCCGCTCATAGCTCGAATTCCGCCAAGAAGCCGCCGACTTCATCCAGTTGGGAAGCCGCGGGCTTGACGCACCGCTCTCCGATTAGATCGTCGAACTCCGTCTCCGGATGCTGATGCAGCGTGTGCATCAGATCCATGAAATCACGAATAATCTCCCGCGGGGTCAACAGCTCGTCCGCTCCGAGCCTGCCGGCGGCTTGCTCCATAAATACGATTAATTGCTCGTCCGTCAGCAGCGGTTCCACTCCATTGTGAAGGGCATGGATGTAACGCAGACGCTGCAGCAGAATCAAAATCTCCTCATGAGACAGCATGTCCAGTCGGATAAGAGGGCCCGTATAGGTGCGGAGCCCCTCTGCCGCGTATCTGCCGCTTACGAGGCGGGAGCGCAGCGCTTCATAGCTGAACAGCCCCCGGCGTTCATCCTCCACGAATTGCGGCGTGCCGCCGATGAAAATGCCGAGATGCTCCGCCTTGCCCTGCATCGTATCGTTGAACATCGTCAGCAGCTTCTCGTAATTGCTCTGCCGGGAGATGCTGTTCGTAAGTTTGTACAGGTTAACCCCTTCATCGATAAAAAGCAGCAATCCCTGATATCCAATCCGCGCGGCGAATTCCGACCACAGCTTCATGTAATCGTACCAGGTGTCATCATCAATAATCACACCGACGCCCAAAGCCTGCTTCGCCTCGGTCTTCGTCGTGAACTCCCCGCGAAGCCAGCGCAGCGAAGCTTGCTTCAGCTCGTCATCCATCCTCCTATACCCGCTCCAATACGACGCCAGCACCTTGGCGAAGTCGAACCCGTGCACCATATTCCGCATTTCATTCGTGACGGCTGCGATGCGGTGCTCCACCTCCAAATTCAAGGCCTCGTCGTTCGGTCCAATGCCAAGCTCGGACATGGCCTGCTGTTGAATCGAACCAATCCAGCGCTGCAGGATCGTCTCCAGCGCTCCTCCGTCCGGCCGGGTGCGCGTCGATAGATTCATCATCAGCTCGCGGTACGTCGCCAGCCCCTGCCCCTTCGTGCCGGCCAGTCTCCGTTCCGGCGACAGATCCCCGTCGGCAACGACGAAGTTGCGGTCCATCGCATAGTTGCGAATCATCTGCAGCAAGAAGCTCTTCCCGCTTCCGTATCGTCCCGTCACGAGCTTGAACGCCGCTCCGCCCTCTGCCACATTGTCCAGGTCGCGAAGGATGGCTTCAATCTCCGGCTTGCGGCCGACGGCGATATGCTCCAGTCCAATACGCGGCACGACGCCGGCGGTCAAGGAGTTGATAAGCGCCGTCGTGACGCGCTTCGGAATTTTCTTATCTGTCATGGTTCTTCACCTCGCCAATTTCTCAATCATAGGAAGATAGTCATCCGCAATCTCATTCCCGTCAATGATCAGGTCCCCGATCGTATCCATGGACGCGGCATTGATCTCATCGAAAAGCAGCTCGGCCATCGTTCCGTGCGCTTCGGCAAGCTTCACCAGCGAATGATGCTCCCCTCCCGCCATCATCGCCTGCAGCGTCAGACGATGCACCGGTTCGAGCAAACGATCGAATTGAATCCATTCGTCGTCCATGCCGCCGTGATTCCCGGCGAGGCCGATCGCCCTCATGCCAGGCAGTTGAAGCTGCTCATTCGTCAGCCGGGACAGCAGCATCTGGACTTCATCCGGTTCGGCGCACAGGATATCCGGCACATCCGCCGAACGGCCGCCCTCCGGCTCGCCGCGCTGCCCGGATCTCCTCGTCTCGGATGGCTCGTCTCGCGTACCGCCCGCGATCCGGCTCACGCCTTCCGGTTCGCCAACTTCCTCCGTCACTGCAAGCATATCGCGCACCTCGTCCGACTCGGCCTGCAGCCGGGCCAGCTTGTCCGCATTTATGCGAACGGCCGGCTCGTCCCGTTCCCGTTCCGCGGCGGAAGCTTGTCCAACCTCCCGCTCCAAATACCGGTGAACAAGAGCGGCGATCTCCGCTTCAACGGCAATGCCGCGCAGTCTGCCCTTGTACCCGCATAAGCCGCGCAGCGTATTTTCCGTTAACCGCATAAGTTGGGTTACGAAGGCGCGCAGCGGGCCGTGGGAGCTGATCGGAACACACTCGATTGCCGCGCTGCTTCCGTACAGCGTGGAATCGTAGACAGCGCTGCGGAACAAGTAACGCTCCCTTCTTGCCGGTTCGCCGGGATGAAGCCGCTCAATCAGGCGCGCGCCATATTTTTTGCTTATATATCCATCTACAGCCGCGAATACCTTGGGGAAATATGCGTTCATCATTGCCTGTCCGCCATTGGCGCAGAACTTGCTTCGCATGACATCATAGTCCGACAGCAGGGCCGCCGCTTCAAGCGGGAGATCCGCCGGCTCGCTCCGGAACCGGTCCATCAGCTCCCATTCGAGCGCATCTCCGGACACGCTGCATGGGGCAATCGCCGCGACATCGCGGACCGAGACATCAAGACGGTGGACAAGGCCGAAGTCGACAAGCCAATCGGGCAAGTAGGCATCCAGCTTCGGGAAGGCCTCCCGGTAAGCGATCCAGATCTCTTTCATCAGCCGGTAGCCCTGCACAGGCTCCTTCCAACCGATTCCATTAATCAATTCGTAGATGAGCAGAAAAAGATAAGACAGGCCAGTGGGCGGGTACCGACCTTCCCGAACTTCATTCCGCCAATAAAAGTACCATCGCGTCTGCCCTTCCGACATATCCTTATATTCCGGCCAGTAGCACATGAATGGAACAAAGGGGGCCGGCGCTTCAACATGCCCTTCCCATTGGCGGGCCTGTTCAACGAATCGCTTCTCTTTTGTTGTTGCCAGAGAGCTGAGCGCCAGGTCCAGCGGCTTCTCTTGTTCCTCGATTCGCCCCCGGGAAGCCGGCTTCTCCGTGTCCGCTCTCGGCGGAATCGCCATTCCGGCCTCCTCGCCGCCCTCCAGCTCCAGCTCTGCAAAATGGATCTCACGATAACGATCAATCATGATTTTGTCCTCACTTCTCATCATGAATTCCCAAGAGGTTCATATGAGCGTATCTATCGCCTGTCGGAACACTATTAAATATACCTATTATATCATCCATTAACGGGAATTTTGTTCGCCTGACAGGGACAAGCAAAAACCGGCGCTCCCCCGGCAGCAATCGTCTAAACCGATTCTATCACTCCATCATATATTGGTAGTACCTTACAAGAAGGAGTGATTCTAGAATGGCCAATCGAGATGTCAGACTGGCCCTTTTCAGCGGGGTTAACTTTACAGGAAGACGGATTGTGTTCCGCCGCGGAGGAGTAGCGGTTCGGGATTTGGGGGCGTTCCGGTTCAATAATGTTCTGTCCAGTTTCCGGCTGCGCAATGTGGTCAATACAAATGAAGTGACCTTGGTGTTATTCTCGCGAATTAACTTCCAGGGATCTTTTCGCGTGTTCCGGGGAAGCCAGAATGTAGCGAATCTGGGCCGGTTTAATTTCAATAATGTGACCTCTTCCTTCATCCTGGTAGGGCGCAGATTGACCGATGCCGAGATAAATACCATTCAACGGACAGGCAACCCGCCGCGGGATATCGTCATTATTCGGCAATAATTCCGCCTACCCTGGAATCAAGAGAGACGAGGACGCCGTCTGGCGTCCTGTTTTTGTTGCCGATGGGTTGACTTAGGTGCCGAATCTTTTCCGGTACCCGCATTTCCGGCATAATTCCTCAACAGCTTCTCTTCGCGAAAATCCGTCAAACAGACGGCTCGCGCGCTCGCCCTCCACGATCTCGGCAAACGGCGCCTGGTACACATTGCCCAAGCGAATGATGCCTTCGCCGTCCAGACAGCACGGGACGACCGTTCCGTCGACCAGCACCGCTGCCTGGCTGCGCAGCGCATGGCAGAAGCCCTTGCCGTCATCTTCCGGCGCCTGCAGGCTCGGCCATTGGAACTCATAATCCTGGTTCAAGTAAATGCGATCAGCAATTCGGATGCCGCCCCCAGGTACGACCTTTTCTTCAATGCGGTAATCCAGTTCAAATTCCTTTTCCAGCATCTCCAAGGTCTCCCGGTTCCGCCGCTTTTGCGCCGTTGTTGCATGCTCCGGATTGAGATTCCATAACCGGAAGGAAAAGATCACCTGATGCTCGGACGCTTCCCGCACGAACGATAAAATATCGGATAAGTACTCCTCCCGATTCTCAGAGCCTTCATGCCCGTCGAAGCTGTGAAGCGAGAAGTTCATCTGCCGAAGCGCCGGCTTGCCAAGCAGCTTATGCCGGTTCTTCCGGATCAGCGTGCCATTGGTCGTGATATTCACCTTGAATCCTTTCTCATGGCTGGCATCCAGCAGTTCATCAATCCGAGGATGGAGCAGCGGCTCGCCTTTGACATGAAGATAGATATGGCGCGTATGCGGCTTAATCTCGTCAAGAATATGATGGAACGCGTCAAGCTGAATGAACTGAGGTTTCCGTTCCGTCTGCGGGCAGAAGCTGCAGGCCAGATTGCAGATGCTGGTAACCTCGATATATACTTTTTTAAATGTCCTCAAGTCCAGGTTCTCCATTCTTGGTCGCTAAGGGTTGTCTCTCTCATTATAGCGGTTCGGGGCTGAAATTAGATGGATTTCGGAAAAAAAGACAGGGAAGAGGTGCCGGTGATAGATTGCAACAGCCAGGCCAAATCTTCGAAGAATGGCAGGGATCGGAAAAATAGTGCGCTTCAATCGAAGCGCACGTCAGACTCCCTCATCACGCCAAACCAGGGGATGGCCCATGGAGGGGGCTCTTGGCCGCTGCGAAGGAATCCGCTTAACAGCCGCCGGACGGGTAATGTTTGTACGGGATTTGCGGCTTCGGCTGGAAGCGCGTATAAGGATCCTGGTCGCGCCATACGTACCGGGGCTTGCAGCAGCACGGATCGGAATGGCAGCAGCATGGATCGCAGTCGTGGTGGTGCGGATGATGCGGCTTGCATTTCTCGCACTTGCACTTGTCGTGATGATGCCGCTTTGGTTTGCATTTCTCGCATTTGCAGTCGTCATGATGATGCCGCTTTGGCTTGCATTTCTCGCATTTGCAGTCGTCATGATGATGCCGCTTTGGCTTGCATTTCTCGCATTTGCAGTCGTCATGATGATGCCGCTTTGGCTTGCATTTCTCGCATTTGCAGTCGTCATGATGATGATGATGCCGCTTTGGCTTGCATTTCTCGCATTTGCAGTCGTCATGATGATGCCGCTTGCTCTTATGGCGGTGAGACTTGCCGCTGCATCCCGGCATATACATCGATCCCTTTTCGCCGCAGCACGTTTTCCATTTTACTTTCACGACCCGGCCCCATTCGATATTGCTCAGCCATTGCATGAACACATCCTGACTAATGACGTCATACTTTTTGGTCAAATCGAATTTCAGCTTTTGTCCACAGGCATATTTAACTTGAAATTCGGCTAGATCAAGCTCCTGAATGGCGTTCATTACTTTCTGATAACCGCTTATTATCAACATCCCTCATCCTTTCCCATTCCTATTTCTGCCGAAGGAAATGAAGCAAACATGACCTGTTACAACAGAATAAAGAGAACTAATAGGATAAGCGCATAGCGGGAATGATAGGCGATATATATATCAGCGGGGGTCATGTATTCGGCTGATGCTATAAATTATGCTTGTATGTCCGGTTTGGTAATAGGTAGATTTGCTGGACAATCTGCCCTAATTTCGAACAGGCATGCCAACAACCGCGTGCTTCGCATGATGCGCGCGGACAAATCGGGACAGCGGAGAGCGGAATAACCTTCGTGACGCCCATTCCGGTTCTTATGGGCGCAAGGCCCCCGGCGACCGCGGAGCCGGTCCCTGATCTGCGGTTCGCCAGGCGCCATGCTTGTACCGGTGAAGCGGCTCCCGGACACTCCCATCTCCTTCCCTGGCTGGTTATGTTCGCCGGATCGGTCCGGACAGCGAGAAGGAGGAAGCGGAATATCCCGGAATTCGTTCATCGGATGCGGCAGCATTGATTTCGGCAGTTCATGGCGGCTATATATCAGGATCTCTATCGCCATGTCCCGCTTAATATAAAATATGGCATTCGGTGCCGCGCGGTCATAGATAGGTGCTTCAGGCCAACCGCCTGATTTCATAGAATAGGGAAGCGAGAATCGCAAAAAGCCGCCCTCTCCCGGAGAAGAAGGCGGCGGCTTCATCCGGAGCCGCAGGCACGGCGCTTATGGAGCATAGCTTCCTTTCAAATATTGATAGGTCTTGTCATAGACCTCCCGCGCGGCCGGATCCTGCGATTCGGCGGCCTGTTTGAGCGTTTTGACCTGCTGATAGAAAGCCTTGAAAGAATTCATATACCCGTGCTCCATCCCTTTATTGAGATAAGCATAGTACTTCTCACGCGCCGCTTCATTGGTCAGCACCGCGTCCGACATCTCGATCTCGATGCCCATGCCATGGTCGTAGGCAGCCTGCGCAATCGCGTCCAGCCGCTCTTCACTCGTGTTGTGGAACATATAGTTCGGCTGCATGAGAGCCGTGTCGAAGCCGTTCGCCTTCCAATCGCTCCAGCCGCGCGCAAAATAATAGGGAATCCACTGGAGCTTCGCCCCTTTGCCGTGCACATAATCCGAGGTCCACCGGATTAGGGCGTCCTCATTCACCGTTGTCTGCCGGGATACGAATTCGCTGTACCAATAGAAGGCGGGAAGCTCCAAATGCTCGTAGCCGGCCGCTGTCCAACGGCGGTATACTTCATCCACATACCATTTGACCGCCTTCTGCCGGTTGACAAGCGCCTGATCCTCGCCAACTTCCTTCACGTTCATGTTCTCGCTGACGCCGTCCCCGTCGACATCCCCGAAGTCGCTCTGATCCGCGCGCGGATACGGGATCGTCAGGACGACCTTCGCCGTATAAGTCCGGTCCTTCCATCCGGCCTTCGCCTCCCCGACCGCCTGATTCAAGGCGCCCAGATCATCATCGTCCCGGAAAAGACGGTTCAGATGCTCCTCCCAGTCCGCTTTGTTCGTCGGCTTGGCCGTATTGGGGGCGAAGTTGGCGCCATTCAGCAGCGGGCCGTACGGCAGGAACACGAAGCCGTCGAACATATAGTCCCGGCTCGCCTGATTGCGGTCCACATAGGTGACGTACGGCTTCAGATCTTCCTTGGTATAAGAGATCCAATCCACGGGCTCATACTGCCATGCTCCCGTGTAGAGGAGCACCTGATTGCTCATCCGCCCCGCTTCCTTCGCGCCCTGCTTCGGGTAGCCGCTGTCCCGCTTCGGCCCCTTGTCCGGATGCAGCTTCTTGCCCCGCTGATCCGGCGAACCGATCACTTCAATCTCGTCCATGAACAGCCACGACTCGACAGGCACCTCCACCTTCACATAACGGGCAACCGTATCAATGCCGTCGATTCCGATTTTCTGCCGGATCGGGCCCGGCTCCGTTGTCGGCAGCCGGCTTGCTCCCTCCTTCAGATGCTGCCACTTCACGCCGTCATTCGAGAGCGCGAACTGAACCTTGGAGGGAAAAAAGATGCCGTTGGCGTTGTCCTGCAGCGCATGAATATAAATTTCCTCTACGGTAGACGGCGTCTCCAGATCGATCGTAACGAGGCGGCTGCCCTGCCACAGCCTTCCGACGAAGGCGCTGTCGGAGAATACGGTTCCGCCGAATTGGCCATCCGTCAGTTGGCGGCCCGTATCGTCCGGATGCGACGACTCCGTCTTGCCGAACAGCGCGTCGGGCGGATACGGCGTCTCCAGCGTGTAGCTCTTGCCTAACGCCAGATTAACGGCCGGAGCCGGTGTCTTCTTATGCGCCTCGGCCTCCGCCCCGGCCCGCTCCGTTTCATACGCATGCGCCATAGGAACCCGCCCGGCCGCGCCGATAAGAACGATAGCCGCTAGCCATGCGATCATGCACCTTTTCATCGAATCCCATCCCTTCTTCTCGTGTTATCGTTGCCTTTGGCAAGCATTGATGCCGCGCGTCGCTTTGCCCCGCTTTTCTGCCATGAATTCGGCCACGCCTCCAAGCCGTCTCTTTCGTCGTCAATTCCCCCCCTTTCTCTTCCGATTTCCGCCTCTTACCGGATCAAGCGGCTCAAAAAGCTGATGCGATATTTCTGGCGCGGCCGCCCCCTGGAAGCCCCCTTCTCTTCTCCGACAATATCGACCAGCCCCGCATCCATCAGCGCCAGCAGGAAGCGGTGGACGCTGCGGACCGTGACCCCCAGCACGGCCGCCAACTCCTGGGCGTAGTAATCGACCTTGCCGAAGCGGGTCATATGAGCGATGAGGCGGCTAAGATAGATCGAAGTGAGTCCCGCCGCCTCCGCCTGCTTCACTAATGACGCGTCAACCAGGGACAGATCAAGCTCATGCGGCTCGTTGATCTCCAGCGGACCGATGACGCTCTCATCCTCGCGGACGATGAAGCACATGCCTCCGCCCCCTTGGCAGGCCAGATGAAGCGAACGCCGCGCATGCACGCCCGCCTCGGCCGCCGAACGGCCGAAGCCGATGCCGATGCTGAGGTGAATCCCGTTCCTCTTGTGGGTATTGCGGGCGAGCGGAATACGTTTATAGCCGCCGGTCTCGCGCTCGAAGACGCCTCTCGTAGTCACGAAGGAATACTCCCCCGAGGACTGCTGCATGACGTGCCCGTCCAGTTGCTTCGCGAAGCCGAGAATCAAATGATGAACATCCTGCTTCAGCCGCTGAATCTCATGCCCGGACACATGACGCTCCGCCAGCCTCTCCATTCCGTCGGTCTGGATAAGGCCAACGACGACCTGCAATTCCTTGTTCCTTCGCCATTCGGTCGACAGGAGCGCGCGCTCCAGCGTCACGATAATGTCCTGCTCCGTCGGCACGATCCACTCGCACGGAATCCCCTCCCGCCCCAACTGCAGCGCGACGCTGCGGATCGCCGTAATGGCGCAGCACGAACGGCCGGCCTCGTAATGCCCCCGATGGAATTCGACCAGCTCCTCACAGGACGGGAGCGGCTCCCCTTCGTAGGCGGTCCACATATGGCCCAGCTCGCGGAAGGTGGACACGAGCATCTGACGGCTCAGGGTATCGACCGTGATGGCCGATACATCCAGCTTGCGCTCCAGGCGGAACAAGACGGCATAGAGGCCCGATCCCGTAAGCGGCACGAACAGCGAGGGAATGTCGAATTGTTGCTGATTTTTGGCGAGCTGATAAGAGACGGGCCCGGTGAACAGCAGCACATCCACCTTCTCCGCCAGCTCCCGCGCCAGATCAGGCGCCTCTTCCTCCCGGCGGCAGCTTCGCATGATCGGGTCGAAGGACGGAAAGCCTTTGAGACAATGTTCCATCAGCCCCATCATCGCTTCCGGTCCGATTATGCCGATGCGTATTTCCGGCGATCCCCACGATCCTTCCTTCTCATCCATCCACATCATGATGCGCCTCCGTCAAATTATAATGTAGTTCCCGGCGAGCATACCTCTAAAATGAACGGCAGCGAGAGGCGAGCTTCGCCTCCAATGTTGTGCACAGGTCCATCATGCCAAGGGCACCGCATGCGAGCAAGCCGCCCCGGACCGGATCGCCTAATACAGCTTGCCGAGCACCGACTTGGCCGTCATCTCCAGGAACCGGTAGCTCCGCTCCTTGTCCAGCAGCGCGAGCGCCGTCGATAAAATATCGAGCACATGAATCTGCGCCAGCTTGCTGGCGAAGGAGCCGCCCTGCAGCGGGCCCTCCTTCGCCACCGTCAGCAGCACGGCATCCGCGTAACGCGTCACCGGAGAGAGGGCGTGACTGGTCAGGCAAATGATGCGCGCCCCCTTCTGCTTGGCAATCGCGACCGAATCGACAAGATCCTTCGTGCTGCCCGACGCCGAAATGGCAATCACGACATCGCCTTCGCCGGCAAGAGCCGCATTCATGGCGATGATATGGGCATCCGCTTCCGCCACAACCTGGAAGCCGAGCCGCATGAATTTGTATTTGGCGTCCATCGCGGTAATGCCCGAGGAACCGACGCCGAAGAAGTACAGCTTCGCTGCGCCGCCGATCCACTCGATTGCCTTTTGCAGACTCGCTCCGTCCATAAGGGCCGTCGTATTCTGAATCCGCTGCTGATTCAGCGCATTCAGCTTCTTGACGATGGTCTCCAGATCATCCCCTGGCTCGAGGGCGCCCGATATCTGCTCTTCCACGGTCCCCAGGTTCTGCGCGAGCGACAGCTTGAATTCTTGATAGCCCGAATATCCGAGCTTCCGGCAGAAGCGGATGACGGACGTGTCTCCGACCTCCGCCTGCTTGGACAGATCGGTTATCGTGTAAAATACCGCCGTCTCCGGATCCTTCAGTACGATATCCGCTACCTTTTTCTCGGACTTCGTCAGAGAAGGATAAATGCTTGAGATGCGGAGAATGGACGATTGATTGATCCCGGTCACCTGGGATCGCCTCATCGCGGTCACCTCTTTCCTTCATCATACAGCTTATCCGCGCTCCCCTCGCCGAAGGCGCCGGGCCCGGACCGCCGCGGCGCTACGAGTCATACCGGAGCAATACTCCCAGCGCGCCGCTCATATCCGCATGAAGCGCTTCATAGGCTGCCGGCGCATCGCCGATGGCATATTCATGCGTAATCAGCGGGTTCAGGCGGATGCGGCCCGCCTCCAGCTGACGGACGAATTCCGCCATGTTCCGCCCTTCCGTCCAACGCACATAGGCGTAAGGATAATCGATGCCCTGCTCCTCATACTGCCGGTCATAGCGGCCGGGACCCGCGGCGCGGGCAATGACGAAATCCGCTTCCTTCTGGAAAAACAGCTCGCGCGGAAACTCGATCGGGACATTGCCCACGACCGCGTAGGTGCCGCGGAAGGCCAGCTTCTGCATTGTCGCCGCGATGATGCGCGGACGGGAGGAATGGGCGACGAGCGCGATGCTGTCGAAGCCGAAGCCGGCGGTGAACCGCTCCGCGTAGTCGTCCAGCGCTTCATCGTCGGCGAGATAGGCCGCATCCACCCCGCTCGCCTGCACGGCCGCGATGCGGGCCGGGTTCATATCGGTCGCGAACACCCGGTAATTCGCCTGATGGCTGAATTGCGCGATAAGCTGGCCGAGCAGACCCAGGCCGACCACCCAGACCGATTCGCCGAACTGCCGCCCGAGCCGGCGCACGCTGTGAATCGCTACCGATCCGAGGCCGACCAGCGCCGCTTCGCGCAGCCGGAACTCGTCGGACAGCTTTACGCAGAGCTGGCGCGGAACGGACAGCTGCTCCGCATGATACACATACGGGCCGCCGTAGCAGGCCACCCAGTCCCCCGGCGCAAGGCCGGCCGCCTCCGGCCCGACCTCCAGCACCTGGCCGGAGGCGCTGTAGCCGAGCGGGAAGCCGTCCGGGACCTCCATATGATGGATCAGATTCAGCTCCGTGCCGGGGCTGATCGAAGAATATCTGACCTTCACCAGCACCCGGGCCGGGTGAGATGCGGACAAGACCGGCGCTTCGGCCTCCTCCAGCACGGCCTGCCCCTGCCTTACCACGATTTGTCTCATCGGTATGTAACGCCTCCTCGAATACCTTGATCGGCTGTGCCGTCATTCGTGTCGGTCACCGCCGGAATTCCTCGTCCTCCCGTCAGGCTTCCTCTGCCGCGGCTTCGAATGCCAATGCCGCCATCGTGCCGGCGAACCCGGCCGCCTTGCGGAAGGTGGTCGTCACCGGCGTCCGATCCGGCTCCTCATGCCGGATGTTCGGCCGGAACAGGGCCATGCCCCGGGCGCTGACATCGTCCGCGACTTCCGCGAAGCGCTTCCTCCCGAGCTCGCGGATCTCCGGCCGGGTCCCGCAGCGCCAGAGCGCCATGTACAGCTCCCAGCCGAGCGTCCAATCGCGCGTCCACCACGGCGCTTCCGTCTCTTCCGACGGCGGCTGCCGGATCGCCTCGATCATCGTATCCACCGCTTCCTCGGATACGCGGCTCCAGGCCGCGCGCCGCTCTGCCGGCAGCAGCGGCGCAACGGTCGCGCCCAGGCCGACGATCGTCGCCTGGTACAGCACGCTGTTCCCCATCACGACCGAGCCGTCCCAGCGTTCAATATACGGCCACCAGCCGGCGGCATGGCGGCCGAAGCGGTTCATCAGATGGACGAACACGTCCTCCACCTTCTGCAGGAAGACCGCCTCGCCGGTCAGCTCATAGGCCCGGCCGAACGTATGCGCCGCATACATGTCGCCGTTCAGGACATCGAAATCCTCGCCCGGCCGCTTGAGCACCACGCCCGGATTCTGCTTGGCCACCTGCGTCAGCAGATACTCGGCCGACCGCACCAGACTCTGCTTCGCCTCCGGGCTCCCGGTCGTCCGGTATACATAATACAAGCTGTCCGCCGCCGCGCCGACCTCGGCGATATCGATGGGCGGCTCCTCCCCCTGCTTGACGTAATAAGGCTGGGAATAGCCTCCGCCCGGAAGCTGGCGGCGGCGCACGTCCTTCGCCAGCTCGCGGGCGATGTCCGCTCCGTCCCCGCCGCGCAGCAGCCAATCCTGCGCATAGAAGCTGGCGACGGCGGCCGTCGTGCAGCAGCTCGCCCGATCCCCGAGCTCGTCATCCAAAATATAGAGCGCGCCGCTATTCTCCTCCCGCCGCAGCAGTCCGTCAAAGTAAAGCTTCAAATGAGGGTCAAGCCGGAAAAAAAGCTGTCGCATCGCAATCCTCTCCTTGCCGTATTCTGCACTCCCGTCATTTCATTCCGGTCAACGTGATCCCTTGAATAAAGACTTTCTGCACGAAGAAATACAACATGACGATCGGGATCGTGAACAGGGCGGCTGCCGCCATCAACATGCCCCATTCGATGTTATATTCGCCGATAAATGCTTTCAGCCCGACGGATAAGGTCCATTTGGCCGGATCGTTCAAATAAATGAGCGGCATCTGATAATCCTTCCATGAGCCGAGGAACACGAGCAGCCCAACCGTGAACAGGGCCGGCTTCGACAGCGGGAGGATCATCTGCCAGTAGATCCGGAACTCCGAGGCGCCGTCGATTTTGGCCGACTCGGTCAGCTCGTAAGGGATGCCCATGAAGAACTGGCGCAGCAAGAAAATATAGTAGGCGGCCCCGAAAAAGGCCGGCAGAATCAGCGGCCAGAACGAATTGACCAGATCCATCTTGTTGTACAGCACATAGAGCGGAATCATTGTCGTCTGGGAAGGCAGCATAATCGTGCCCATCATGATCAGGAACAGGACGTTCCGCCCCTTGAACGGAATCCGGGCGAAGCCGTACGCCACAAGCGGGGCGGCAAGCAGCTCGCCCAGCACGCACATCAGCGAGATGAACACGGTATTCAGCGTATACTGGAAAAACGGAATCGCGTTCACCGCATTTGAATAATTCTCCCAATAGAAGCGCTCCGGCCACCACACGAACGGAACGGCAAAAATCTCGTCTATCGACTTCACGGAAGTTAAGAGCAAGTACGCAAACGGACCGAGGAAAAATAATCCCGCCAGCATCAGCAGCCCATGCTTGACGATGCTGGGGAACGAACGGCTGGCGGAGCTGCGCCGCATCCGCGCCGCGCGGCCTCCGGGTCTCAGGGCCGTCGCAGAGTTCGGCATTATTTCTCACCTCCGTAGTACACCCAGCGGGCCGACGTCCGGAAGATAAGCAGCGTGAACGTCATGACGACCAGGAACAGAATCCAGGCCATCGCGGCCGCGTACCCCATATTGAGGAAGGAGAAGGCCTGCTGGTACAAATAAATGGAGTAGAAGAGCAGCGAGTTCTCCGGCCCTCCGATCGACTGGGACGCCTCTGCGAACACCATGCCTTCCGTAAAATATTGAAAAGACCCGATCAGCATCATGATTAACTGGAACAGCGTCATCGGCGAAATCGCCGGGAAGGTAATCGACCAGAATTTGCGCCAGCGGCTGGCCCCGTCAATCTCGGCCGCCTCATAAAAAATCTGCGGTACGTCCTGCAACGCCGCCAAATACATGACCGTAATCGTTCCGGTTCCCCAGAAGCCCATCAAAATGAGCGACGGCTTGGTCCAATCCGGGTCGACCAGCCAGTTCGGACCGGCGATGCCGATACTCTCCAGCAGCATATTGATCAGGCCGTACTGCGAATTCAGAATCCACAGCCACAGCAGCGAGCCGGCGACCGCCGGAACGAGCGTCGGCAGGAAATAGATGGTGCGGTATATGCTTTGGCCCTTTATTTTCATATTAAGCAGCAGGGCCATCCCGAGCGCGAACGCCATATGCGGGACGACGCCGAATGCCGTAATATACAGCGTGTTATACATGGACAAGAAAAACTTATCGTCATGGAACAGATCCCGGTAGTTATGCAATCCGACCCATGCCGGCGACGAGAACAAATTATATTCCGTCATGCTGTAATAGAACGAGGTCACAATCGGATAAAGCTGAAACACCAAAAAACCGATAATCCACGGACTGGTAAAAAGCAAGCCGGTGATCAACGTCTTCCGTTCCCGTCTGCGAATGCCGGCAATGTTGCTGTTCTCCATTCGCCCGCCTCCTTCCTGTCATCTGCCGTACGCACATCCCCCTTACCGGACCTTGCTCAGAGCAGCTCCTGCATCAAGGCCCGAGCGGGAAGCGGGCCGAAGCGTCCCGCCCCGCGCCGCGTTTATCGCTTTTGGGCTGCCTTATCGGCAAGCGGCTGAATTTTTTGCGCGACCTTGTCCATCGCCTCCTGCGGCGACTGCGTCCCCTTCAGCGCTTTCTCCGTCTCCTCTGACAACGCTTGCAAATACTCGTTAATGTACGAGCTGTTCGGGAATCCCTGCAAGTTCTCGCTCTTCGCCGCTTCCAGGAACGGAATCATCGTCTGGTTGGCGTCCGCGCGAAGACGCTCGTCATCCAGCGCCGCCTTGATCGTCGGAATGACCTTCGCTTCCAGGGCGAATTCGACCTGCGTATCCCGGGCCATCAAATACTTCATGAATTCCCATGCTTCATCAGGATACTTGGCCTTGGCGGGAATGAATATGGCGCGCGGGCTGACCATCCCCGACCCTTTCAGCTCCGGCTTCGCGGCCGGGTAAGGGAATGGGGCGACGCCGATCGGGCCGTCCTCCGCCCGCTCGTCGCGGAAATTGTACTCCCAGCCGATATACATCGCCAACTGGCCTGTCAGCATCGGATCCTGCGGCGTGCCGCGCTTGCCCATCCCGGACTTGAACTTCGCGATCTGGTCCGCGCCGAATTCGTCGTAGAAGGAACGCTGGTACGCGATCGCCGCGACGTTGTCCGGATCGTTGGGCGTCACTTTGCCTGTGCTCTCGTCATACCACGAGCCGCCGAAGATGATCGGCCAGAACACGTTGTCGATCCACGGGTAATCCGGAATGAATCCGATCTGCTTGATATTCCCGCTGGCGTCCCGCTTCGTCAGCTTCTTGGCCGTCTCGAACATTTGCTCCAGCGTCTCCGGAGGGGCCGAAATGCCCGCTTCCTCGAATGCCTTTTTGTTATACATCAGCGAGTTCGCCATGCTCATCGTGAACGGCATTCCGTAATATTTGCCATGGATGCTCATGCGCTCCGCCGCGGCCGGGATGAGCGCATTCACGTCGAAGCCGTCCTTCCGGATGTTGTCCGTCAGATCCATGACGGCCCCCGCTTCGGCCCAAGGCCCGATGTTGTTCCAGAATGTCAGCAAAATATCCGGAGCCGCTCCGCCGGAGATCGCCGTCAACTGCTTCGTGCTGTCCTGATTGCCCAAAATTTTGACCGAAATCCGATCCTGGCTCTTATTGAAGCTCTCCACGACCTTGTTGATCGGCCCCGCATCGGTATCGGTGTAGGTGTGCCAGAAGGCAATCTCCACCTTCTCGCCCTGTTCCTTGCCCGCTTCCCCGGACGAACCTGCCGGATTCGCCCCATTCGCCCCCGAGCCGCTGCCGCCGCATCCCGCCAACAGCGTCAGCAGCATGCCGACGGAGCAGAGCAACGCCAGCGCTTTTTTTCTCATCTCTGTCATCGGTGTCATCATGAACCCTCCCTCTATCGGTTCGATTAGGTGAACAAGCCGAATTACGGAATGCGATTCCTTCGCTTGCCGGCATATGGATAAAAAGCCTCACCTCCTCCTATAATGCAGATACACGCAGCCGTGCCGCGCGCCACAAATCACTTCTATACGGAAATAGTGGATTCCGCTTCCCAATCACGAAGAAATGATGGATATCTCTTCCTTTTCCGGTGAAAAAAAATCCGCTAGACGTCACGGGCAGCATATTGTTCTATCTTCTGCATGGAAATGACGCATCCGATTCCCGGCGCCGCCGGCAATTGAACATGGCCCTCCTTGATAACGGGGCCCGTCTCGACAGGATCATCGGTCAGGAACAGCGGACCGTTCAAATCGGCCGGATAGGCGATGTCCAGGTGCTGGAACAGCCAGCCGCTGGCCGTCAACCCGAGCCGCGACTCCGTCAGCCCGCCGCCCAGCAGATCCAGCCCCGCATCACGGGCCAACTCGCCGCAGCGCTTGGCCCCGGCCAATCCGCCCATCTTCGTCACCTTGATGACGACCGTGTCGCATGCTTCCGCCCGAATCGCCTGCATCAGATCCCCGGGCGTCCAGACGCTCTCGTCCAATGCGATCGGTAGCGATGTCTTGCGGCGCAGCTCGGCGTGCCCGTGAAGCTGGTTGGCAGAGAGCGGCTGCTCGAATACATCGACTCCGATTCGCTCCATCTGCTTCGCCAGCTTGACGGCCTGCGGCAGATTGTAGGCCTGATTCGCATCGGCCCGGAAGAACAGGTCCGGCGCCTTGCTCTTCACGGCCTCCACAATCGCGAGATCGCGCTTCGGATCAAGCCCAAGCTTGACATCGACCGCTTCGTAGCCATTGGCTGCGGCGTATGCCGCCTTGCGCGCCGCCTCCTCCGGGCTGGGCGTGCTGATGAGATAAGACAGCTTCAGCTCCGGCTTCGGGGCCGAGTACCACAGCTCCGCCAGGGTGCGCCGCTCGGCGGCGCCGATCAGATCATGCAGCGCCATATCAATGGCCGCCTTCGCAATCGGCTGGCCGCTGCCCGGGCCCGGCCGGATCTCCCGGTTCATCACCCCGTGAAGCGTCTTCCAGTCCTTGGCCTCCATGCCGATCAGCGCCGGACGAAGGTAGCGCTCGATCGTGGTTGTAACCGTTTGCAAAGTTTCGTAGCTCCAACGGGGGCTTGGTCTGGCCTCCCCCCAGCCGCAGACGCCGTTGTCCGCAGTAATTCGCACATAGACATGCGGCGCCCCTATGCCGGCTTCCCCGACGGCCCCATTGGATATCGTGAACGACTGGCTCATCGGCAGGCGAAGAGGAAACACGTCGATGCGGGCAATTTTCATCTCATCATCCCCCTTGATTCGTTCCGCCATAGGCTTGATCACATCATACTCGATACATGGTAACAAATCTTCACTTCGCCGATTTAAAGACGAATTTTTCTCCACTCCCCGATCGCTTGGGAAAGGACTGATAGGGACTGGCAGCGGGCTTGCTTCCAATCCGGTCGGGTGCACGCGTCTGCCCCCCGCTCCCCTCCGGCAAGACCAGACTCGAAGCAGCGGCTATGCGGGGATTGAAGGACAAGTGCAGCCCTGTTCTTCCCGACCGGCAGTCCGGACCGAATCAGCAGCCGTGCGCGGGACACTTTCGTAATCGGCTTCGTTAGTAGGCGCTGCTTGAGTACCTCTTCATCGCATTCCTCTTGCTTGCGCAGCTATTGCTTGCGCCTATATCTTGCTTGCGTTTCATTACTTGCGTTCCCCTTGCTTTCGTTCCCCATGCTTGCGTTTCATTACTTGCGTTCCTCTTGCTTTCGTTCCCCATGCTTGCGTTTCATTACTTGCGTTCCCCTTGCTTGCGTTCCTCTTGCTTTCGTTCTTCTCGAGCGGATAATGCGGGATGCGTACACAGTCTGACAGTCTGTATGCTGCTGGTTCTCCCGTCGAAAACTGCAATAATGCAGTTTTTCCGGGGAAACCGCTTCTCACCTAAGTGAAGCCTGCAATAATGCAGCAATTTCGCCTGCTTGGGCTTGGAGGGAGGACTTTTCGAGGGAAATGATGTAGATTCGGCTAGGCCCCCTATATCTGGAGTCATGTCCACCAAAAAAGATGCGTTCTTAGAATTGCTTCCTATTTCGCGTGGTTACACGGCCCGATGATATTTTGATCGGTCCTCCAGCGTCATGACCCACTTTGAGTATTCCGATGGTGACATGCTCTTTAGGCTACCATGCATTCTGCGGTTGTTGTAGAAATCCATGTAACGATCAAGTGCTTCATAGGCCTCTTCAAATGTCATAAATTCCGTCAGGCTGAACAGATCACGTTCGAGTAAGCTATGAAATGACTCAATGTAGGCGTTCATATTCGGACTGCGTGGCGGGATGCGTTCATGGACGATCTCCAGACTCTCGCACGTATCACCAAACAACTTGCTGACAAACTGAGGCCCGTTGTCGGTGCGGACGGTGGGCAACTCATCGCCGGGATTCAGGCGTTCTTGTAGCGCCCGGCATAGTGTCTGTACGACGTGCTTGGCCTCACACACGGAACCCCGGTATTGTCCGACGACGACGCGGTCAAATACATCGATGATACTGAGCACGAAAAAGAAACGCTGGCGACCAATCACGTACCCATATTTAATATCAATTTGCCATAGCTGGTTCACCCCGGTTACCGTCCGGTTTCTCGGTACTCTTCGAGGATGTTTGCTTGTTTTCTTCCGTTGTTTCTGAAGAATTCCTAACTCTTTGCAAATGCGGTACGCCTTTTTCTTGTTTAGAATCAATCCACGTTGTTTGCGGAGGCACAGCGCCAAATTCTTATACCCATAAATGTGCTCTTCTCCTTCCAGGAGTTCGAGCATCCATTCTTTAATCTGTTCATCTGAAACTTTCCGGCCCGTGTTCGTAGAGGAAAATCCAGGCACAGGACGCCCTTTTAGAGCGCATGAAGCCTGTTCTTCGGTACTGGATGCCTCTCGTTTCTTCCGGCCATAGTACGTCGATTCGCGAACTTTCAGGATACGCAGAACTTTAGCTGCTGCATGCCCCCGCTTAATAAACGGTTCTGCTATTTCAAGTCTTTCAGATAAGCGGGGTTCTTCTTTTTTACGACTTCTCGCAGGATCTCGATCTCAAGCTCTTTTTCACCCAGGAGCTTTTTTGCCTGCTCGAACTTTGCCTCTACCTCTTGAAGTCGACGGAGTTCTTGCAGATGCTCGTCTGCTGCGGGTATCTCCTCTTGGCTAATTTCGTCACGGTGGTCTCTAACCCAAACACGTACCGTCTCCGGATGGACACCGTACATTCGGGCAAGTGTTCCCACCTTAATGCCGGCCATTGCTTCCTTTATGATTTGCAGGCGTTTTTCCTTGCTAAAGTGCTTTCCCATACTAGTTGTCCCCCTCTGATAACAGCTTATAATATTGGAGCCGGAAGCTCCAGTTTAATTAGGGGGCCTAGGAGGATTTGCAGGATTTGCGCCTAATATTTGCGATAAAGCAAAAAATTACTGCACTTATGCAGGATTCCAGCCATGAGCAGAAAGAGGATGATGCCGAAATCAGGCAGAATCCCGGCCTGCCCATTAAAAAGAGCCTCGGCGGATACCGCCAAGACTCTTCTTCTTCCCTATTGGATCCATTAAGCCGTGTAGATCCGGTACATCGAGAGGTTCTCCTCATCCATCGCGCGGGCCGCCTCGACGGCTTCCTGCACGCTCTTCTTGTTCTGAATCATCTCGTAGGCGAGACGCAGCACGAACATCAGCGCCGAGGTGCCTTCCGGGTAGTCGTCCGGTCCGATATACATCGTGCATCCCGCGTCCAGGAAGGCTTGCGCCAATGCCGGATCGCCCAGGGAGCAACCGTTGCCGATGACGATGTGATGATCCAGCCTCGCATACCGCCGAATCTCCTCCGGGCCGTAATCCCCGCGCGGCTCATGCTCCTCATAGACGTCCTCTCCCAATTCCGGCATGCAGAAGTGTCCTTCATCGCCATGGAAGTTGAGAATTATCAGATCTATGCCGGGATACAGATCCTCTCCCGATAGCACCGCATTGAAGTCACTCGGCCTTCCAATCCAATACGTAAACACCCGCGCTCCAAAATATTCCAAAGCCGCACGGATCGCTTGCGTGTCCATATCGCAATCCGGGCCGCACACCAAGGCGACGTTCATTTCCGGTCTACTCATCCTTATCTCCTCCTCAAATATGTTAACCATCTATCCGGATATCTTGCCGGATAGCAGGAGGAGCCCGGGCCCGGTCTGCGGAAGCAATGCGTTAAAGGCGAATCGATAGTTTCATTGAAAAATAACTCCTTCTATAATGGTGGTGATGGTAAATATATCTAGCATCCTATCATACATCCGCTGCCGCTGTCAAAATCAGCATTCCGGCGGCTTGCCCGCAAGGATCAAACTGCGGTTCCCGCACTGGATCGGCGGGATGATCATATAACCCGCAGGCGACCCTTCGATGGGCTGGACTGTATAGCGTTCGCCCTCCGGCCGCAGCGTCACGGTCTCAGGTACGGCATGGCGAATATCCGGCAAATAGACGATCGTCGGCGCTTCGCTCTCGCCCGCTTCCTCCCAGCGCATGCTGAAGGAGCCGAGCGCATGCTCGTAGCGGTACTGCTTCAGCTTGCCGGCGACCGCCATCGGATAGCCGCGCCGCACGCCGAGGAAGGACGGGCTGCGGTCCATATCCGGCGTGTAATCCCAATAGGTGTCGCTGCAGAGCAGCTTCTCCAGCAGGCGCTGGATGTGAAGCGACACATGCCCCGTGTCGCGCGAGCCGTAGAACGCGCCCCATTCGCCGACAAGCATGGGCATCTCCAGCCGCTGCCGCGTCTCTTCGTGCCGGGTCAGAATCAGTTCCAGGCGCGCATCGTTCGCCGTATGCGCCAGCTCCGTATCGGTCACCAGATCATAGGCGTGCGGCGCATATACCTGCTGCTCGCCGCGACTGCCGTCCGCGTCAGTCACCGGCTCAATCCTGCTTCGGGTCCCCAGATTGGAGAAATAATTCGTCTCCAGGAACAGCATGCCGTGCGGGTCCGTCTCCCGAATCGCCGCCGCGGCCTTCCGGTACAACGCGGAGAGCGACGTGGCCTCGAACGCTTGCAGCACCGGGCTGGGGGCATCGATCACCTGCCGGAACAGCTCCGCATCCTCCAGCAGACTGAGCGCCGCCTGCTTCCGTTCCGGATCCATCCAGGCCGCGAGCATCTCCGCCGGATCGGTCTCCCCGTACCGCGCGGCGTGCAGCTCCGCATATTTGGCCAAGATCGCGGACATCGCCTGCTCCGCCCCGCTGCCGATAAACGGCTCATTGATCAGATCATAGCCGATAACATTTGGCTCCGTATGCAGGTTCCGCGCCAGATGCCCCCACGCCTGCGCAAAATGATCCTGAATCCCGACCCCGTCGGAAGCCGGCGTATTCCGCCAGAAATGATCGAACGCCTTCTGGACCGCTTTGTTGAACAAATACGCGTCGCTCCATACCTGTCCCGGCTCATACCGCTCTCCATCGGTGAAGGTCGCCCAGGCAGGAGCGCCGCCGCCGAACAGCGTGCTGTACAGATCCTGATGCATGTCAAGGAAGACCCGGATCCGATGCTGATGCGCCAGCCGGATCAAGCGCCGGTGCGCCTCGATATATTCGTCGTCGTAGACGCCAGGCTCCGGCTCGAGCGCATTCCAATTCATGCCGAGACGGATGACATTGAGCCCCCAGCGGCGAAGCCGGGCGAAGTCTTCATCGCTCCAGTCGCCTATCCAGTGGCGGCTCTCCTCTTTGCACACCATGTTGACGCCATGCAGCAGCACCTGCCTGCCGGCATCGTCAATGAACCTCGTCCCGCGGACGCGCAAGCCCAATCCCGCTTGTCCCGATTGCTCCATCTATTCCATCCTCCTCGTTAGCGTATGCCAAGCCGACAGACAAGGCCGCTCAATTCCATCCTACAAACTAGATCAGTCCAGCCCTACCAAGCTAGATCCGTCCCGCCCTACCAAGCTAGCCTACCATGATACTTTCCCTGCGCCATCTTGTATCTGAATCGTTACGCCACACGGTTCCGACAAGACGGCCATCCTGGCCAAAACCTCGCAGGAAGCCGCCAATTGGGGCCACCCTCTCCGGTACCTTGGCCGCCCGCTGCCGAGTTCAAGCGGGTAGAGGGTCAATTCCGTCAGCTTGCCGTCCTTCATCTTCCAGTAAGGGATGACGGATTGCCAGACTTCCGCATCGGCCGCAAGGCCGGTTGTACCATGCTGACTTCTCGCATCATAGGCGTCCGCCGGACGATGCTGATGTCCCAACCCATATTTCTCATAAAAATCAGCAGGCTGGCGCAGGAACGAATCATTCTGAAAAATGAAATTGCCCAAGCTGTAGAAAATAGGGCGATCCTTGTACACCTCGATGCCCCTGACGATATGGGGACCATGGCCAACAACAGCATGAGCCCCTTCGTCAATGCATAATCTGGCGAATTCGACGACGAACCCGGCCGGGCGATCGAAGCTCCGGCCTTGCGGCTGATGAGCATGGATACTCACGATGACGTAATCCGCCTGTCTTCTCGCCTCGCGAATGGAGCGGACGATCCTGTCCACGTCTCCCTTATGCAGCCGGCAAGACGCTCCTTCATGCTCCCCTTCTCTAAACAGATATGCCCCAAATGGAACCGTTCCTTCCGGATGCTCCTCCATATAACCTTTTTGCACCATAAGCATATTAGGATCATTGATATGAGAGGCTTCTGCGATGCATCTCAATTGCTCCAGCCTCGAACGATGAAGTGTATACATGACATGATGCCGCAGTCCATTGACGCCGGGCCTCCCAATCATATCCGGGCGCTGCTCCCCCGCCATCCATGCCGGATCGAAGCTCGCCGTCGCTGCAATCAGCGCCACCCGGCCGGAGGCCGTCTCCAAATAGCGCGGCTCGCTTGCGCTTGCCAGATCTTTTCCGGCACCTGCATGAACCAGTTCGTGTTCATCTAAATATTTCTCGGTTGCCTCCAATCCCCCATACGAGTAATCAAGCGTATGATTGTTCGCCCAGGCCACCAGATTGAAGCCATACCTCAAGAGATCACCCAGCATTTCAGGAGTAGCCATCGCCCATGAGCCTCCGCTCACTGCGGACGGAAATCCTTCCATTCGGCGCACGGTCGTCTCCAGATTCGTGAACCGCACGTCCGCTTGCTTGATAATCGACGCCACTTCCCGACAAGCTTGGTCATTTGCGGGCAGACGCCGGGAGATAAGACTGTCGCCAGTCGCGGCGAAGCTGATCGCTTCCGTCATGGACACCTCCGGTACGATATGTATTGGTCTTGACGCGAAAATATAGGCCAACCAGAATATTCCGGTTGACCCCATCATACAAAAAAGACGCCAGCAAAGAAATATATTTTATGCGAACTGCGTTCGCGATCCGCCCCCTGCTTGACCGCATACGCTGGAAAACGCCGATTAGCCGGATCGCAACAACGCCCCTGACACATAACCTGTGCAGGGGCGTTCTCCACATCATCGTTGCCGGCCGCCGTCGGCGTCAAAGGACGCGGAATGTCGCCGTCGCAAGCGAGCCAAGCTGGCCGTCTGCGCCGAATACTTGCCCGGTGCATGTGATCGATCGGCGCGTCTCATGCACAATGTCCGCCGTGACGCGCAGTTCGCCTTCATGCAGCGGGGCAACGAAGTGAACGTTCAAATTCGATGTCACCGTATTCTCCCCGGGACGAGCCAGCATCGTGGCCAAGCCCATCGCGTTGTCGAGCAGGGAGGACAGCACGCCGCCATGCACGATGCCGATGGCATTCAGATGATGCCGCCCGGCATCCAGCTTCAGGACGGCCTTGCCCGGCTCGGCCGTGACCACCTCGCAGCCGAGATATTCCCAGAAGGTGCCCCGCGCTAGCTCGAACAACTGTTCAAGCGGCACGCCGCCGATGGACGCGGGAGCTGCCGATTGTCGCTTCATCTTTTCTCACCTCCGCCGTTCCTTCCTTCAGTGCCGCTGCGGCGGCCGGCCGGCATTTACCGCTTCATCAGCATCTCTTCTTCCTCCAGCAGCTTGCGGCGCAGCACCTTGCCGGCAATCGTCTTCGGCAGTTCGCTGCGGAACTCGTATTGGCGCGGCACCTTGAAGGAAGCGAGCCGCTCGCGGCACCAGATATTGAGCTCTTCCGCCGTCAGTTCGCTTCCGGCGCGCGGCACGATGTAAGCCTTCACCGTCTCCCCGCGGTACGCATCGGGCATGCCGACCACGACAGCTTCCTGCACGTTCGGATGCTCGAACAGCACTTCCTCCACCTCGCGCGGATAAATGTTGAAGCCGCCGGCGATGATCAGATCTTTTTTCCGATCGACAATGGAGAAAAATCCGTCCTCGTCCTGCCGCGCCAAGTCGCCGGTGAACAGCCATCCGTCCCGAAGCTGCTTCATCGTCTCTTCCGGCCTGTTCCAGTACCCCTTCATCACTTGCGGACCGCGGACGATCAGTTCCCCGACTTCGCCTTCGGCCACCTCGTCTCCCGTCTCCGCATCCACGATCTTCGCATCGGTGTCCGGGAACGGAATCCCGATGGATCCGTGCTTGCGCTTGCCCCACAACAGATTCGCATGCGTAATCGGCGACGCTTCGGTCAGGCCATAGCCTTCGATAAGCACGCAGCCGGTCAGCTCCTCGAATCGCTCCTGCACTTCAACCGGCAGGGAAGAGGCGCCGCTGATGCACGTCCGGATGGAAGACAGATCATATTTGTGCAGATCGGGATGATTGATGAGCCCAATGTACATGGTCGGCGCTCCCGGGAACACCGTCGGGCGCAGCCGATGGATGATGCGCAGCACCTCCGCAGGCTCGAACTTCGGGACGAGCACGTTCATTCCCCGGCAGAGCGTGCATAGGTTCATCAATACGGTCATGCCGAACACATGGAAAAAAGGAAGCGCTCCCAAAAAAATTTCTTCCCCTTGCTTCACCTTGTAGAACCAGGCGCGCGATTGCATCGTATTGGCCACCAGGTTGCCGTGAGTCAGCATCACGCCCTTGGGCGTGCTCGTGGTGCCTCCCGTATACTGCAGCAGCGCCAGATCTTGCTCCGGGTCGACCTCGACGCAGGTGAACCAGGGCGGAACGCTTTTCAGCAGCGAAGCGAAGGCATGGACCTGCTCCCCATACTCCACTTCCACCGCATGGCCGCTCCGTTTCGCTTTGATCGGGTAGAGCATGTTTTTCGGAAACGGCAAGTAATCCTTAATCGACGTCACGATGACATGACGCAGCCGGGTACGCGCCATTACGGCACGCACCCGCGGATAAAGGGCGTCAAGCGTCACGATCGCCGCGGCGCCGGAATCGGCCAGCTGCAGCTCCACCTCGCGCTCCTTGTAGAGCGGGTTGGTGAGCACGGCAATGCAGCCGGCCATCAGCGTGCCGTAATAGGCGATGACGGTCTGCGGGCAGTTGGGGAGCATAATCGCCACCCGCTCCCCCCGGCCAACGCCAAGGCGCGCAAGCGCATTGGCGAAGCGGCAGCTCTCCTCAAGCAGCCGCTCGTACCGCAGCTGCTTACCCATGAATTCGAGCGCGGGACGATTGGGACAATCCCGCGCCGCATCGATTAAAAATTGAGCGACGTTATGTCGCGGGTACTGATACGTCGGGTCAATTTCCTGCGGGTAATGACGGAGCCATGGCTTCTCCAATGGCATACCTAACCATCCCTTCCTCGCGGAGGATGCCCCCGCGTATTACGAGACCGCGTATTTTTCCGCTTGAATGACACGTGCCGCGATATCACGCTTGATGCTGATCGCATCGATCGGCGAGCTTTTCGTCAGTTTTTTCAGAATCGAGAGCTGGGTGCGCAGCATGTCGCCGGATTCCATCGCCGCCAGCGTGCTCTTGGCGATGCGCTCGATATCGGCCAGCGTCTCATGCACATAGACGGACGTCATCTGCATGGCGAGCTTCGCCTTCTCCTCGCCGCTCTTCGCCATCAGCTTGCGCGTGCGCAGCAGAGCGCTCTCCAGCGCATAGACGAGGATCATCAGATCGGCGAGGTTGCTCAAGATTTCCTGATGCTGCTCCAGCGACGTTCCGTATTTTTGCGCCGCCAGACCGCCGACCATGAGAAATACCTTTTTCGACATCGAGACCAGATGTCCTTCCAGCGCCAGCGCTTCACCCGAATCCGGCATCGTGACGATCGACATCAGCTCGGCCTGCAGCGCCTGCGCCTTTTGCATCAGCGGAAGCTCGCCTTTGGCCGCCTTTTTGAGCAGCATGCCCGGAATAAGCAGGCGATTGATCTCGTTCGTGCCTTCAAAAATGCGGTTAATGCGCGAATCGCGGTAAATGCGCTCGATTTTATATTCTTGCGTGAAGCCGTAACCGCCGTGGATTTGCACGCCTTCGTCCGCGACAAAATCAAGCGCCTCGGAAGCGAACACCTTGTTAATCGAGCATTCCAGCGCGTACTCGGCGATCGCCTTGGCCATCAGCTGGCCCGAATCCGGCTGTCTATAATCGATATCCTTGAGCGCGGAATCCACCAGCCCGGACGTCCGGTACACCATCGATTCCGTCACATAGGTGGCAATGTTCATATCCGCCAGCTTCTGGCCGATAAGCGGGAAGGAAGTAAGCGCCTTGCCGAACTGCTTGCGCTCGCTCGCGTATTTCACGCTCAGCTCGATCGCCTCCTTCGAGGCGCCGAGACAACCCGCTCCCAGCTTGAAGCGCCCGATGTTCAAAATATTGAACGCAATGACGTGGCCGCGGCCGATCTCGCCGAGCACGTTCTCCACCGGAACCTTCACATCCTCGAAAAAGAGCGGGCAAGTGGAAGAGCCTTTGATCCCCATCTTCTTCTCTTCCGGTCCGATCGTAAAGCCCTCCATGCCTTTTTCCACGATAAAGGCGGTGAAGTCCTTGCCGTCCACCTTCGCATACACGATGAAAATATCGGCAAAGCCGGCGTTCGTGATGAAAATTTTGGAGCCATTGAGCACATAGTGGCTGCCGTCCTCCGACAGCTTCGCCGTCGTCTTGGCGCTCAGCGCATCCGAGCCGGATGACGGTTCGGTGAGGCAATATGCGGCGATTTTGGCCCCTGTCGCAAGGTCAGGCAAATATTTGCTCTTCTGCTCCGGGGTGCCGAAGAACACGATCGGCAGCGTGCCGATGCCGACATGCGCGCCGATGGAGAGCGCGAAGGCGGACGCCTTCGTCAGCGTCTCGCCGATCAGCGTGGAGCTGACCTTGTCGAGCCCCAGGCCGCCGTATTCTTCCGGAATGTCGGCGCCGAGCAGGCCGAGTTCGCCGGCCTTGCGCATCAGCTTCACCGTCAGGTCATAGTTCAGCTTCTCGATCGCTTCGTCGTTCGGCAGCACCTCGCCTTCCACATAATCGCGAGTCGTATCCATCATCATGCGCTGCTCTTCGGTGAAATCCTCCGGCGTCACGATCGCATCCGGCGCGATATCATCAATGACAAAGCTGCCGCCTTTGACTTTCTGATCCAACACACTCATCGTCATCTTCCTTTCCATTTAATCAATTTACTGTTGTGAGTTTAAGCAAATACTTCGAACACGCCGGCGGCCCCCATCCCGCCGCCGATGCACATCGAGACGACGCCATAGCCGCCGCCCCGGCGGCGCAGCTCATGGACCAGCGTCGCCGTCAGCTTCGAGCCCGTGCAGCCGAGCGGATGGCCGAGCGCAATCGCGCCGCCGTTCACATTGACCTTGCTCTCATCCAGCTCCAGTTGGCGGATAATCTGCAGGCATTGCGAGGCAAACGCTTCATTCAGCTCGATCAGATCGACCTGATCCAGCGTAATCCCGGCCTTGCGCAGCGCCTTCGGGATCGCTTCGACAGGGCCGACGCCCATAATGTCGGGCGCCACGCCGGCCAGCGCGAAGCCGCGGAAGGCCGCGAGCGGCTTCAGCCCAAGTTCCTGCGCGCGCTCGGCGCTCATCAGCACGCAAGCCGCCGCCCCGTCGTTCATCGGCGAGCTGTTGCCGGCCGTGACGCTGCCACCCAGAGCGAAGGCGGGCTTCAGCTTGGCGAGCACCTCCTCCGTCGTATCGGGGCGTACGCATTCATCCATGTCGAACGAGATCTCCTTCTCCCATGGACGCCCGTCGCTGCCGACCCCTTTCTGCACGGTGGCGACAGGCACGATCTCGTCGCGGAATTTCCCCTCGGCGATGGCGGCCGCCGCTTTGCGGTGACTGTTCGCGGCGTAGCGATCCTGCTCTTCGCGGCTGATCCCGAACCGCTTCGCCACATTTTCCGCCGTGTAGCCCATGCCCATATAGACCTCCGGCATATCGGACACCAGCTTCGGGTGCGGAGCCAGCTTGAACCCGGTCATCGGCACCGCGCTCATGCTTTCCACGCCGCCGGCCACGATCGTCTCCGCGCCTCCGGCCATAATTCGCTCCGCCGCGAACGCGATCGACTGCAGCCCCGAGGCGCAGAACCGGTTAATCGTCACGGCCGGCACCGTATCCGGATAGCCGGCATACAGCGAGATGATGCGCGCCATATTCAATCCTTGCTCGCCCTCCGGCATGGCGCAGCCGAGGATGACGTCCTCGACATCCGACTTATTCAAGCCCGGCGCGCGCCGGACAGCCTCCTCCAATACGATGCGGCCCAGGTCCTCGGCGCGCGTCTGCGCGAGGCTCCCCTTCTTGGCTCGGCCGACCGGCGTGCGCGCCATCGATACAATGACTGCCTCTTTCATTGCGATCTCCCCTCATTTCATAGTGTGGAAGGACATTAATTACGAAGCGGCTTGCCCTTGGCGAGCATATGCTGCATGCGCGCCTGCGTCTTCGGCTCGCCGCACAGGCTCAGGAAGGCTTCGCGCTCCAGATCGAGCATGTACTGCTCGCTGACCAGGCTGTTCGCCGGCACATTTCCCCCCGCCAGCACATGGGCCAGCTTGTTGGCGATCAGCCGATCATGATCCGAGATGTAGTTGCCAAGCTGCATCGTATAGGCGCCAAGCTGCATCACCGCCTTGCCCGGTTCGCCGACGACGCGGATGCGCTCCTCTTCGATCGGCTCGTATCCGGCGCGATCCATCTCCAGCACCGCCATCTTCGCCTCATAGACGCGGCGGTCCGGATTGATGATGACCGAATCGCGCGGTCCCATATACCCGAGCCGCTTCGTGTCATGGCCGCTGGTCGAGACCTTCGCCATCGCGATCGTCTCGAAATAGCTGTTCACGAACGCCTGCAGGTCCGCGTCCGTGCTGCCCGCCATCCGGCTGGAGCGCAGCGCCATCTCCTTGCAGCCTCCGCCCGCCGGAATGAGGCCGACCCCCGTCTCGACGAGACCGAAGTACGTCTCCGCCGAGAAAATGATTTTGTCGGCCGGCAGGCACGCTTCCACGCCTCCGCCGAGCGTCATCTGATGCGGCGCCGCCACGACCGGCTTTTCCAGCCTTTTCAGCGTCAGCATCGTATTCTGGAACTGGCGGATGATGAGATCAATCTCATCCCATTCCTCTTCCTGGGCCTCCATGAGAAGCAGCATCACATTCGCGCCGACGCAGAAGTGGCGCCCCTCGTTCGCGATGACGAGCCCGCGGTAGTTCCGGCGCACTTCCTCCACGCTCTGCTGAATCATCGTCAGGATATCCGCCCCGATGGCGTTGTTCGGCGAGTGGAATTCCAGGCATGCGACCCCGTCGCCGATGTCGATCAAGCTCGCGCCCGGGTTGGACAGCACGACCTTGTTCTGCTGCTTGAGCCGCCGCAGCGAGATATGCTCCGCCGGCGTCGCCAGCTCGCTCCACGCCCCGCCATGGGCGTAGAATCGCCGGTCGTTCCGCTGCTCGTAGAAGCTGGTATTCCCCGCGTCAATCCAGGCGCGGACCCAGTCCGGCAGCACGTCGCCCTCGGCCTCCATCCGCTCGGCGGCCTTAACCAGGCCAATCGCGTCCCATACCTCGAACGGGCCGAGCTCCCAGTTGAAGCCCCATTTCATCGCGTTGTCGATGTCGGCGATCGAATCGGCGATTTCGCCCAGCTTGTGCGCCGAATAGAGCAGCACCGGCTTGAGCGTATTCCAGGCCAGCTCGGAGTACCGATCCTTCGTGCCGAGCAGGGCTTTGATTTTGTTGCCGGCTCCCTTGACGGCCTTGGCCGCTTCGAGCGAAGCGGAAGAGACTTTGCGCACCGGCTCGTACTCCATCGTGTCGAAGCGGAGCGCCTGGATTTGCGTGCCGGATTCCGTCTTCACTTTCTTATAGAAGCCTTGGCCCTGCTTCTCGCCAATCCAGCCCCGATCCACCATGCGGCCCAGCACGTCAGGAGCGCTGAACACGTCCTTCTCCGCCGTCGCCGCCGTCTGTCCATGCACATTGGCCGCCACATGCACGAACGTGTCGAGCCCGACCAGATCGAGCGTGCGGAAGGTGGCGCTCTTCGGCCGCCCCAAGGCCGGCCCGGTGACGGCATCGACTTCTTCCACGGTGTACCCGAGTTCCAGCATGTTGCGCAGCGTCACGAGCAGGCCGTAGGTGCCGATGCGGTTCGCAATGAAGTTCGGCGTGTCTTTGGCCACGACGACGCCTTTGCCCAGCCGGCGCTCGCAGAACCCGTGCATGTAGGACACGATCTCCGGATCGGTCGTCTCGCCCGGAATAATCTCCAGCAGCTTCATATAACGCGGCGGATTGAAGAAATGAGTGCCTAAGAAATGCCGCTTGAATTCCGGGCCGCAGGAGGCAACCATCTCATTGATGGAGATGCCCGAGGTGTTGGAGGACACGATGGTGCCCGGCTTCCAGACTTTTTCGATGCGTCCGAGCAGCTCGCGCTTGACATCGAGCCGTTCGACGACGACCTCGATAATCCAATCGACGCCGGCCAGCTTCGGCAGGTCGTCCTCCAGATTGCCCGGCGTAATCCGCGCTGCAAATGCCTCGCTGTACAGCGGCGCCGGCTTCGTCTTCTTCAAGCGCGCGATGGCGTCAACGGCCAGGCGGTTGCGCACGGCGGGATGCTCGAGCGTGAGTCCCTTCTTCGCTTCTGCTTCGGTGAGCTGGCCCGGCACGAGGTCAAGCAGAAGACAATGAATGCCCGTGCCTGCCAAGTGGGCGGCGATGGCCGCTCCCATGACGCCGGAGCCGATGACAGCGGCTCGTTGAATCGGTTGAACCATATGCGAGATCCCTCCCAAATGAAATGGTCTGTTTTCACATGATGAGAACAACGTTATATATGCGGTTGGCTTGCTCTGGATGCCCCTGCTGAAGCAGGTACTTGGGTATGCTTGATGTTGACGCATAGATGAATGGTTATATTGGGTAGGTCTTGGTTGGCGATAATCATTGCGGTGATGCATCTTAGAGGTTGTTTTTTGCGATTACATAAGAAGAGGTTGCTTGCTAGCTTTCAATGACTTTCCTTGAAAAAAAGATGCATTGGGTTATCCCTTTAGACGGAAACCGGCTGCCTGTCGTCCGATTTCACGGAACCGAACACGGCCAGCTCCAAAATTTCGGCGATGTCGCGCGTCTGCACCGCTTCATCCGCCTCCAGCAGCTTCGTGCCGTCTTCCATCATCGTCAGGCAGTACGGGCAAGCCGAGGAAATGACGGTCGGCTTCGCGGCCAGCGCCTGCTCCGTGCGGGCCAGGTTGACGCGCTTGCCCGCCGTCTCCTCCATCCACATCATCCCGCCGCCGGCCCCGCAGCACATGCCGTTCTCGCGGCTGCGCTCCATCTCCAGCAGCGTGACTCCCTTGATGGCCCGCAGCACGTTGCGCGGCTGTTCGTAGACGCCGTTGTAGCGGCCCAGATAACAGGAATCGTGATACGTGATGCGCTCCTCCACCTTATGGCGCGGAACGAGCTTCCCGGTCCGGACCAGCTCGTCAAGCAGCTCGCTATGATGAAGAACCTCGGCCTCCAGGCCGAATTCGGGATATTCATTTTTTAACGTGTTGTAGGTATGCGGACAGGCCGTAACGATCTTACGCACGTTGTATTTCCGGAACGTGGCGATATTTTCCTCGCACAACTGCTGGAACAAAAATTCATTGCCCATCCGCCGCGGGGTATCGCCCGAGTTCTTCTCCTCATTGCCGAGAATGGCGAAGTTCACGCCGGCCTCGTTCATCAGCCGTACGAGCGAGCGCGTCACCTTGCGGCTGCGGTTGTCGTACGAGCCCATCGAGCCGACGAACAGCAGGATGTCGAATTCCGGGTTCTCCTTCACGGTCGGCACATGCAGCATGCCTTCGGGATCGACCTCACGGACCCATTTGGCCCGGTCGCTGCGGCTAATGCCCCACGGATTGCCCTGGCGCTCGATATTTTGCAGCGCCCGCTGTCCGTCATGCGGCATGCTTCCCTGCGTCAGCACGAGATAGCGGCGCATATCGACGATTTTGTCGACGTGCTCGTTGCCGACAGGGCATTGGTCTTCGCAGTTGCGGCATGTCGTGCAGGCCCAGATCTCGGCTTCCGACATGATGTCGCCGATCAGCTCCATCTCCCCCGGAGCGCGATCTGCCGCCGTCTGCCACGCCGCGGCTTGCGCCCGCATCGTCGGCCCGATGTCGGTCATGCCCTTCCCTTGCCACTCGCCGAGATCCGCTCCGTCCGCCCGGATGCCGTGCGTGCCGCCCGACGAGAAGACGAAGGACGGAATCCAGGGCGATCGCGAGGTGACAGCCGCTCCCTTCTCAGTCAAATGATCGCGCAGCTTGACGATCATGTGCATGGGCGACAGCCATTTGCCCGTGCCCGCCGCCGGGCAGACGTTGGTGCAGCGCCCGCATTCCACACAAGCGTACAAGTCGAGCAGCTGCTTTTGAGTGAAGTCCTCCACTTTGCCGACGCCGAATGATTCCGCTTCTTCATCCTCCAGATCGAGCTTACGCAAGCGGCCGACGGGATCCGTGCGGCGCAGCAGCAGGTTGACCGGCGCCGATAACAGATGAAAATGCTTGCTCTGCGGCACATAAACGAGAAATGCCAGCAAGATAAGCAGATGCGCCCACCAGCATACCAGGTACAGCACCTCTGCAGCGGTCTGGGTCATGCCGGCCAGCGGCATCGCGATGAGAGACGCAATCGGCGCGTAGGGCGAGAAGTCCTTCCCTTCCAGAAGACGCTCGAACGACATCGTCAGCAAGACCGACAGCATCAGCGAGAAAATGAAGAAGACGACGATGGACGGCTTCCATCCGCGCTTCAACCGCCCCAGCTTCTCGCCGTACCGGCGGTAAGCGGCATACCCCATGGCGACGAGCACCAGCGTCACCGTCGCTTCCTGCAGCAGCACGAAGGCCTCATAGCCAGGAATCGGAAGCGGGCGGCCGGACAATCCTTTATAGATAATATCCAGCGCACCGACTTGCAAAATGATGAACCCATAAAAAATGACAATGTGCATCAGACCGCTCTTCTTGTCCTTGAGCAGCTTCGTCTGACCGAACACTTGAACCGCAAAGTCGCGCAAATTGCGCTTCGCGCGCCCGCCCCATTCCACCGGCTGCCCCAGCTTCACATACATATACCGGTGAATGACCGCTCTGGCGAACGCGTAGACGCCGAGTCCCGTGACGGCCAAAAACAGGACGAGCTGCACGATCGCTCCCGGCATCGGAACCATCTCCTTTCCCCTTTTGCAAATGAATGAGCTCATTGCGGCAAGCGCTTTCACAGCGTTCATACCGCCGCTCCTCCGCTGGGCGAACCCCCGTCTCCCGATCCAATGATTGACAAGGATCCGGTTCTATTTTATGATATCAGCAGAAAATGAATGAGCGTTCATTCATTCGTGATTCACATTTTAGCACCGAGGTGATTCCATGGCAAGTCAGAAAAAAGAAAAATATTCCCAAATCCTCGAAGCCGCGGTCAAAGTATTCGCCGAACACGGATTTCACCGTTCGCAAGTTTCCAGGATTGCGAAAACGGCCGGAGTCGCTGACGGTACGATCTATCTTTATTTCAAGCGAAAGGAGGATATCCTTATTTCTTTGTTCCGCGAGAAGCTTGGCGAGCTGATCGGCAAGTTTCACGCGAGTCTCGAAGAAACGACCGGAGCGAAGGAAGCGCTGCGCAAAGTGTGCGAAATTCATTTTACCGAGCTGGGGAATAACCCGGACCTCGCCTTCGTCACCCAAATCGAGCTGAGACAAAGCTCGCTCGAGCTCCGCAAAGAAATCGGAAAGATCATTAAGCCATACATTGTGCTCATTGAAAAAATCATCGTGCAAGGCATCGAAGAGAAAGTGTTCCGCGCCGATCTCGACGTCAAGCTTACCCGCCTGCTTATCTTCGGCTCCATGGACGAAGTCGTGACGTCCTGGCTCATCTCCGGGCAGAAATATTCGCTCATCGGCCAGTTGGATGGTACGGTAGGCTTCTTCCTCAAAGGACTGGAGGCCTAAGTTGTTTAGAGGTTTTCCAAAAGTCCGGTTTTCAGCCTTTTCGGCCTGAAGGACGCATTTTTTGAACTTTTTGCACCATCAAATCAATACTTATAATTATCCGCCATGGGGAAAATACCACGCGCGCTGCATCCCTTCATCCAGAATTGCACTTTCCACTTTCCTGCATGGTAATCAAGCGAAAGGGGCAATGAACGATGAATATCATCGTATTAGTCAAGCAGACCTTCGATACGGAGGAAAAGATCGTCATCGAAAACGGCAAAGTCATGGACGACGATGTCAAATTCGTGCTTAACCCCTATGACGAGTATGCGGTCGAGGAAGCGATTCGCATCCGCGATGAGCAGGGGGGCAAAATCACCGTCGTCTCCGTGGGACCCGACCGGGCAACCGAGGCGCTGCGCACCGCGCTCGCCATGGGCGCCGACGAAGCGGTCTTGATCAATGACGAGCGCATCGGCACGGATGAACATGCCGTCGCGCAAGCATTGGCCGCCTTCGTCGGGACGGAATCCGCCGACCTCGTGCTCGGAGGCAACTTCTCGGTCGATAACGGCGCAGGCCAAGTGGCTGTCCGGCTGGCGAAGCTGCTCGGCATTCCGCACGTGTCAGCCATTACGAAGCTGGAGATCGCCGACGGGCGCGCCGTCTGCTCCCGGGATGCCGAAGGAGACACCGAGGTCGTGGAGCTCCCGCTTCCGGCGCTCTTCACGGCCCAGCAAGGGCTGAACGAGCCGCGCTACCCTTCGCTGCAGGGCATTATGAAGGCGAAGAAAAAGCCGCTTCGCGAGATGACGCTGGACGATTTCAGCATCACCGCCGAGGCGCGTACGGCGCAGGCGGAGCTGTTCCTGCCTCCGCAGCGGCAGGCGGGCAAGCTGATCTCCGGCGAGCCGGCAGCGCAGGCGCAGGAGCTGTTCCGGCTCCTGCGCACGGAAGCCAAGGTCGTATAGACCGGCGTCTTCCGCCAGGTTGCCGTTAGAAGTTCATGTTCAAAAAGTACATTTTTCAGCATCGGGAAGGTTGCTTGAACTCGAAACCAATGCTTCCGAAGCCAGTTTTGCTGGCCAAAACTGGTAAGGAGCAGCGCCGTGTAGGCGAGACTGCAGGAGCAGCTCAAATGTTTCCGCAGGAAACATGCTTCGAAAAAGCAATCACTTGTCGAGACGGAATGCGAGATTCGATGCTGAGTTTACTTCTTGAATCACTTCGTGATATCAAAAATGGACTTTTTGAACCACCTCTTAAAGACCCATATTCCCGAGGAGGCGGATATACTATGTCCAAAACGATTCTTGTCGTAGCCGAGACGAAAGGCGGCGTTCTCCGGCAGGTATCCTATGAAGCGATCAGCGCGGCCCGCATGGCCGCAGGCGATGGCGGTACCGTGACCGCAGCCGTGATAGGGGCGGACGCTGCCCGTCATGCAGCCGATCTGGCCCCCTATGGCGCGGATCATATTTATACCGTAGAGCATTCCGCTCTTATTCATTATCATCCGGAAGCTTATTTTGCGGCGCTGCAGGCCGTCGTGCAGGAAGCGAAGCCGGATGGCGTATTCTTCGGCCATACCGCGCAGGGCAAAGATTTGGCTCCGCAATTGGCCGCCGCATTAGGCGCGGGACAGATCTCCGATGTCATCGCCATTGAAGCGGACGGCAGCGGCGAGCTGTTATACACTCGCCCTCTGTATGCAGGCAAAGCGATGGAGAAGAAAAAATTCCTGGCGGGACCATGGATTGTCACCATCCGCCCGAACAATATTCAGCCGCCGTCAGCCGAAGCGGGCCGGACCGCCCCGGTATCGGCGATCGCGTACCCCGAGCCGCCGCTGGCCGCCGTCATTCGCGAGGTGGTGCAGAATACGGCCGGCAAGATGGATTTGAGCGAAGCGAAAATTATTGTCTCCGGCGGCCGGGGCGTCCGCAGCGCGGAAGGCTTCAAGCCGCTGGAGGAGCTGGCCGAGGTGCTGGGCGGTGCCGTCGGCGCTTCCCGCGGGGCATGCGATGCGGGCTATTGCGACTATGCCCTGCAAATCGGCCAGACCGGCAAGGTCGTCACGCCGGAGCTGTACATCGCCTGCGGCATCAGCGGCGCGATCCAGCATGTGGCCGGCATGAGCCAATCGCGCGTCATCATCGCGATTAACAAGGATCCGGAAGCGCCGATCTTCCAGATTGCCGACTATGGCATCGTCGGCGATCTGTTCGAGGTCGTGCCGCTTCTGACCGAGCAGTTCAAGCAGGCGCTGCAGGCGTAGTATATAATAGGAAAGGGGCATTCCCGCCGGCACGATGCGGCTGGAATGCCCCTTTTGATTGTTCCTGGCGATAAGGCATGTCTGTACTGCTGTGATTCACATCGGCGTCTGCATATCGAGAATGAATGTGTATGAGTCTTGAGGGAACGCATCAAAAAAATAAGTTGGCCGAGGATGCAGGTAGGTCATTCTCGGCACCCGTGCCTTTTTTAATGCCTTTTCCATTCACGCATCCGCGTAGGATGCGACCGGTAATCTCGGCATCCTCCGGCAAGTGTTCGAGATTTCAATCCACGCATCCACATAGGATGCGACGGCGCAACTCCTCGACCTCCGACACGGTTCGACATTTCAATCCACGCATCCACATAGGATGCGACAAACGTTCTCCGCTTAAGCCTTGGTAACTAAACATTTCAATCCACGCATCCACATAGGATGCGACTCAAACCGAGGAGCCGGAAGCAAATCGGGATAAGCATTTCAATCCACGCATCCACATAGGATGCGACAACTATGCCAGCGGACGAATGGGAACGCATCGATATTTCAATCCACGCATCCACATAGGATGCGACTAGGCAGTTTAATCATTGGCATATCCTGCGGACGATTTCAATCCACGCATCCACATAGGATGCGACCAGACTCCATGATTGGTTAACTTCTTGATGTATACGGTATTTCAATCCACGCATCCACATAGGATGCGACGCTGTTGCTCCGGCATACAAGATCCTGGAGCGTTAATTTCAATCCACGCATCCACATAGGATGCGACAAGCGTCTAGGATGGCCTGTAACGTGCCTAATTCATTTCAATCCACGCATCCACATAGGATGCGACCTCCGAATGTGGTCAACGTGCCTTTGAATATGCGATTTCAATCCACGCATCCACATAGGATGCGACGGCATACGAGCCCAACCACCAGAGACTCCTACCCCAATTTCAATCCACGCATCCACATAGGATGCGACACCTGAAATAGAATTTTCTCATCAAGAATCCACAATTTCAATCCACGCATCCACATAGGATGCGACAATTTCTTGTTTCGTCTGCGGGATATTGACACAATTTCAATCCACGCATCCACATAGGATGCGACAGCGAAAAAGAGCACAAAACATACCAAAACAATCGTTTCATGGTTAAAAACTTCAAGAAAACAAATCAGTTTAGCTTCAATAAACCAAAATAAATTAACTATTATGGATAATATTTCAATAAATATGGTGCGAATCTCCCGGGGATTTCATGTGCACTTCACATTCGCACCGAAGTGGCCGGGCGTCCGAATGTCTCGGCCAACTTTGGCATGCTTCGGCACCATACTTCTTAGTATATCACGGACAAGTGTGCTAAGAAGATACTTTTATACGTATCTCCCGATAGAATCAATCAGGCAGCGAATCAGCCGTTCGTCGTGATGGGTAACTTTGGAGACAGTTAGAACACGCAATATCTCATATCAATAATGAGAAAGAGTGCATTCGGTCGGATATCCTGGCGTATGCCTGCCATGGTTAGCCAAAGCCTTCATAAAAATATCCGGTACTAATGCGACCCCACGTTAAAGCATGGAAGCAAATATGCCGCAAAAGGCCGGCAAAAACGGAAGTCCGGGAGGGGGCATGGCTGTAATTCGGTCATATCCCCTTTAGCGCCTCATTCATGCATGCTCCCTATCGCGAACCGAAAGCGCATCGGGCGAAGGTTCATAGGCTTGCTCAAAAAAACGGCTGGCGCCCGGATGCAGCAAATCGTAGTAGTTCTGGAATAACTGATCCGCTTCCTTGCCCAGCCATACATCCGGCAGCAGCTCTTCGGGGAAGTCGGGATCGATGAACAGGAACTTCCGGTACCGATGGACCAGCTTGGTCTTCTCCACGAAGCAATAGCCGTCGGGCACGGCCTCCCCCTGCTCCGCCGCCGCCAGCAATCTCTCATAGCTCGGACGGTACGCCTCAATGAACTCGGCGTAAGCCCTATTGATCTCATCGATGTTCCAGCACTTCTGCACCAGTTGTCCAGGCTCGCTCCAAGCGACATGATCCGCCCTGAAAATCTCCACGTACCCGGAAATCCCGCGAGATTCCACGATGTCTCTCACCTTGTCGGTCAGATCATTCGGGCTAATCCAGGTGCTTGTCGTCAGCATGCCGAAGCCGAGCCATGCCAGCTCCTTGCGAAGCTGATCCCGTATGCCCCGCTCTCTCTCGGGAATGTTGTAGCTGGCAATGCACCACTTGCCGTCCCATGTATCCGTCTCCTGCTTATAGATGCGGGCCGCCGCCTCGTTCAAGCGCCGCTTGCCGCGCGGGGACATGGAATAATAGCTGCGGTTCCCCACTTTGCGCGACTCCAGCCAACCTTGGCGCAGCATACGCGAGATGGCGGCCCGTACGGCCTGTTCGGTCAATCCGAATTCTCCCATCAGGCCGGTCAGGCTCCCGACCCAGATTTCACTGCCATAATGACGTACATACTCGCCGTATATGGTAAACAGCATGGATTGCGGCCTCATGTTCACCACTCCTAGTCGTTCGTATGATTGCCAAATGTTGCATCTTTGTCAAATTGTATCACTTGCCCCCCCATAGCTCAAGCAAAATGGGGGACACCGCCGGAGTGGAGGAACCGCCGCTTATGCCGTCAGGTCACCTTCTGCTCTTCTTCCACCTTGCGGCGCAGGGCCGCGAACCGGTCCGCCATCGTTCTTTTGTCGAAGATCGCCTGCGTGAACGATCCCGTCCCGACCAGATTGAACTTCGTCTCGGCTGTCACATCGCAGATGATGCGCTTCGGGCCCGCCTCGGTGCAGACGGCGCGGAACGTCACCTCCTGCCCGGCGACGGCCGGCCCCACATGCTTAATATCGAGAGCGAACCCCGATCCTTCCTCCTCTTCTTCCAAAAAAGGAACAATCATCTCGCGGCCTGCCTTTTCCATATAGTAGATCATCGAGACGGTAGACATCACTTCGTGAATGACGATACCGTCAAAGGCAGGGTACATATCCGGGGTGACGGTCACGACAAAAGAAATTTCGGCGCCCGGAATCAATCCTGGCTTCATGTCGATTCCTCCTCGCCTGGCTACCAATCAGCCGTGTCCATTCGCGTTTTCGAGTTTCTGACCCGTCATACTCGCTCGATAATCGTAGCGATGCCTTGCCCGACGCCGATGCACATCGCGGCCAGGCCGTAACGGGCTTCCCGGCGCTCCATCTCATAGAGCAGCGTAGTTAAAATCCGGGCTCCGCTGCACCCGAGCGGATGGCCGATCGCGATCGCGCCGCCATTCACGTTCACCCGTTCCGGATCGATGTTCAACTCGCGCATGCTGGCAACCGTCTGTGCGGCAAACGCTTCATTCAGCTCGAACAGATCGATATCCTGGATCGACAGCCCCGCCTGCTGAAGCACCTTGCGCGCGGCCGGCACGGGGCCGATTCCCATCACGGACGGATCGACGCCGGCAGACGCCGAAGCAATCACCCGGGCGCGCGGCCGCAGTCCAAGCGAATGAGCCGTCTCCTGCTCCATCATGAGCAGCGCTGCCGCCCCGTCGTTCAGGCCTGACGAGTTCCCGGCCGTCACGGTTCCCCCTTGCTTGAAGGCCGGCTTCAGCTTCCGCAGCTGCTCCAGCGTCGTCTCGGGGCGCGGGTGCTCATCCTGATCGAACCGCGCGATCTCGCCCTTGCGCCCGGTCACGTCCACCGGCACGAGCTCGGCCGCGAATCTTCCCGCCGCCAGGGCTTCGGCATATTTCCGCTGGCTGGAGAGCGCGAACTCATCCTGTGCCTCCCGGCTGATCCCATATTGCTCCGCGACATTCTCCGCCGTCTCCCCCAGGCTGATCGGCGGATACAGGGCGGCCAGCTTGTCATTGGTCATCCTCCATCCCAGAGTGGTGTCATAGATCTGCTGATGCCCCCGCTGGAAAGCGGCTTCCGGCTTCAACATCACATATGGCGCCCGCGTCATGCTCTCCGTCCCGCCGGCAATATAAGCGTGTCCCGCCCCGGCCATAATCGCATAGGCGCTCTGATGGACGGCTTCCATGCCGGATCCGCACAAGCGGTTCACCGTTACGCCCGGCACCTCGACCGGCATTCCGGCCAGCAGCAGCGACATTCGCCCCACATTGCGGCAGTCCTCCCCCGCCTGGTTCGCGCAGCCGAGGATGACGCCGTCCACCCGCTCCGGGTCAACCGGATTCCGCTCCAGCAGGCTGCGAATGACAAGCGCCCCCAGATCGTCGGGGCGCACATCCTTAAGAGCTCCGCCGTAGCGTCCGATCGGCGTCCGCACCGCATCAATGATTACGGGTGTTCCCATCTTGATCCCCCCTAATTTCATAGGAATAGAAGCCTTGGCCGCTGCGCCGGCCGACCCGCCCTGCCAGCACCAGCTTGCGCAGCAGCGGCGCCGGACGATACCGCTCCTCGCCCAGATCGCGGTGCAGCCCGCGCAGGACCGCCAGCACGTCATCCAGCCCAATACGGTCGGCCCATTCGAGCGGGCCATGAGGGTAACCGGTTCCCAGCTTCATGGCCGTATCGATATCCGCGGCGGATGCCGTCCCTTCCATGAGGGCGAAGGCGGCTTCATTGACGATCAAGGCGAGAATGCGCGGGAAGACAAGTCCCGCCTCATCCTCCACGATCTCCGCCTGCTTCCCCAGGGTGCGGAACAGCTCCTCCAGACCAAGAAGCGCTTCCTTCGACGTCTGCAGGGCAGGAGCCACTTCGATCAGGCCGCGCTCCTCGATCGGAGCGAACGTGCCGAAGCCGCATATCCGCTCCGGCCGCGCAGCCCATGACGCAATCTCGGTGGCCGCCAGAGCGAGCGAGGTGGCCGCGATGGGGATTTCCGGCCCTAACAGCCGATCCATCCTTATGATGTTGGACCGCTTTTCCGCCATATCGCCATTGGTTAGTTCCACGCCATACCGAACCGGCAGGCCCTCCCCGCTCTCCTCCGCTTCCGCCAAAGACACGACCCGGTAACCGCTTCGTTCCAGCAGCGCATGCAGGCCGTCGCGCAAGGGACTGGTTCCAGCCAACACAACCGCGTTATTGGTCATATGGATAAAATCCCTCCCCTGTCTTTCTGCCCAAACTCCCTGCCTGCACCATGCGCTGCTGGATCCGGCTCGGCTTGAAGCGGCTCTCGTGGTAGAAGCGGGCGTAGACCGATTCCGTCGTCGCCAGATTCACGTCGAGGCCGATCAGGTCCTGCAGCTCGAACGGCCCCATCTTGAAGCCGCCGGCCTGCTTCATAATGCGGTCGATCTGCGCCGGAGAGGCCACCCGATCGCCCATGATGCGCAGCGCTTCATTATAGTAGGGACGGGCGACGCGATTCACGATGAAGCCGGGCGAATCCTCCGCCAGCACGGGCACCTTGCCCAGCTCTTCCGCGAACCGGCGCGCGGCGGCGACGCAAGCTTCACCCGACTTGTGCCCGCGAATGACTTCGACCAGCGGCATAACTGGCGCAGGGTTGAAAAAGTGAAAGCCTATGATGCGCTCCGGATGAGGAAGACCCGCCGCAAGCTCCGTAATGGAGAGGGAAGACGTGTTGCTCAGCAGCAGCGCATCGCTGCCGCACAGCTCCGTTAAGCGGGCGAACACGGATCGTTTGAGCTCCAGCTTTTCGGGAACGGCCTCAATAACGATCGGGCACGACCTTAACGCTGCCATGTCCTGCATCGGCTCGACGAGCTCATGCGTCTTCCGCTTCTCTTCCTCTGAGATCCTTCCCTTCGCGACATCCTTCGCCAGGATGGAGCCGATATAGGCTTGCGCGGCATCCAGCACCTCCGGCTTAATATCCTGCAAATAGACGCGGCGGCCCCGACGGGCGCAGACAAGCGCAATGCCCGCTCCCATCGTGCCGGCGCCGACAATGCCGACCGCGCCGGGGCTGCTCCCGGGAACTTGGAATTCCATCGGCTACACCCCCTTGAACACGGGCGGCCGCTTCTCCAGAAAAGCTCGCATGCCTTCCCGGTGATCCTCCGTGCGCCCGGCGATCTCCTGGGCATACGCCTCTTGCTCCAGCGTCTGCGCGAGATCCGTCTCCAGCCCCCGGTTCATCGTCCGCTTCATCAGCCCGATGGCCCGCGTCGGAAGCTGAGCCAGCTTGGCCGCAAGCGCGTCCGCTTCCTCGTCCAGCCGTTCGGCGGAGCAAATGCGATTGACCAGACCGATTCGATGCGCCTCTTCCGCCGTGACGCGATCCCGGATCGTGGCGATCTCCATCGCCTTGGCCAGGCCGACGAGACGGGGCAAGAAGTAGCAGCCCCCTGAGTCGGGAACAAGCCCGATATTGACGAACGCGCTGACGAAATAAGCCCGCTCGGACATCACGCGCAGGTCGCAAGCGAGAGCGAGGCTCATGCCCGCTCCTGCGGCGACCCCGTTCACGGCCGCGATCACCGGCAGCTCCGTGCCGCGGATCTGCATAATCAGCGGATTGTAGCGCGAACGCAGCATGTCCCCGTGATTTTCGGCCGCGGCTTGCCCGTCTGCTCCCGGCACATCGCCCAGATCCTGTCCCGCGTTGAACGCCTTGCCCGCTCCGGTCAGGATGATGCAGCGCACCGCCGCGTCTTTCCCCGCTTGGCGGAACGCACCGATCATCTCGCGGATCATCTGCCCGGTGAAGGCATTGTATTTATCCGGCCGGTTCATCGTAATCCGGGCAACGCCCTCCGATACTTCATACCGAATCGTCTCGTACACGGCCATGTCTCCTCCTATCTGCCCTTGAATTGGGGACTTCGCTTCTCTTGAAAAGCGCGCATGCCTTCCTTCTGATCCTCGCTCGCGAACAGCAGATGGAAGCACTGGCGCTCATAATCAAGCCCTTCGGCCAGCGGAAGATCCTGCGCCTTGCGGACCGCCTGCTTGATAAGGCGGACCGCCAGCGGCGGCTGGGCGGCAATCCGGCGCGCCAGCTTCAGCGCCTCCTCCAGATAGAGCTCGACCGGCGCCACCTTGTTAATCAACCCGCGGCGCAGAGCCTCATCCGCCGGCATCGTGTCTCCGGTCAGCAGCAGCTCCATCGCCTTGCGGAGTCCCAGCGCCCTCGTCAGCCGCTGCGTCCCGCCGGCGCCAGGCATGACGCCAAGCCGAATCTCGGGCTGCCCGAATCGCGCCGTATCCGAGGCGACGACGAGATCGCAGCTCATCATCAGCTCGCAGCCTCCGCCGAGCACATGCCCGCTTACGGCGGCGATAATCGGCTTGGCGATGCCGCCGATGCGATCCCAGACGTCGAACTGCCGCTTCATCAGCAGCGATACGGCCGAATCATCCGCCATCTCCTTAATATCCGCCCCGGCGGCGAAGGCCTGATCATTTCCCGTAACGACGATCGCCTTGACGGCATCGTCCCGGTCCATCCGCTCCAGCTCCGCCACGAGCTCCTGCATCAGTTCTCGATTCAAGGCATTCAGCACATCGGGCCGGTTCAGGGCAAGCACGCCCACCGTTCCGTCCGCCGATACGTTCACATAGCTGCCAAGCTTCGTCATCCCGCCTCCACTCCTTCGTTTTCTTGAACGGCTGCCGCCCGCTTGCGGTTATCGACGATGCGGACGGCTTTGCCTTCGCTGCGCGCGATCGAATTCGGCTCGTTCACATGCAGCAGAACCGAGACGCCGAGCGAGCATTTGATTGCCTTGCCGATCTCCTTCACCAGTTCGGCCACCTCCCGGCTCTCCCGAACTCCGCCTACCCGTCTCCTGAATTCCGGCGTCACCTCGCAGTGCACCTCGAAGCGGTCGAGGGCATTGTCCCGCTCAATGACGACCTGATAATGGGGAGCAAGCTCGGAGAAGTTGAGGAGCACCGCCTCCAGCTCGGTCGGGTAGACGTTGACGCCGCGGATAATGAGCATATCGTCCACTCTTCCCTTAATCCGCGACATCCGCATCGTCGTGCGGCCGCACTGGCATGTGCCGGGGTGAAGCGACGCAATGTCGCCCGTCCGGTACCGGATGACCGGGAACGCTTCTTTGGTCAACGAGGTGAACACCAGCTCGCCCTCCTGACCATAGGGCAGCGGTTCACCCGTATCGCGATCGACCACCTCCGCCAAAAAATGATCCTCGGCAATATGCAGACCATCCTGCGCTTCCTGACATTCGATCGCGACCCCGGGCCCGAGCACCTCGCTCAAGCCATAAATGTCGATTGCCTTGATGCCGAGGGCATCCTCCAGATGGCGGCGCATCTCCTCCGACCACGGCTCAGCCCCGAAAATGCCGTACTCGACGCTTGTCGTCCGCGTGTCGATGCCCTGCTTGCGCATTTCCTCCACCAGATTCAAAATATAGGACGGCGTGCCCGAGAGCCCGCGCGGCTTGAAATCCTGAATGAGCGTAATCTGCCGGGGCGTATTCCCTCCCGACACGGGCACGGCGACCGCCCCCAGACGCTCGATGCCGTAATGCAGGCCCAGTCCGCCCGTGAACAGCCCATAACCATACGCATTGTGAAAAATATCCCCGGGCCGGCCGCCCGCGCAGCAGATAGCGCGCGCGACAATGTCCGCCCAGGCTTCAATGTCCCGCTTCGTATAACCGACCACAATCGGCTTGCCCCTCGTGCCGGATGAGCCGTGGATGCGCACGATGTCGCTCATCTCGGCCGCGAACAAGCCGAACGGATAATGATCGCGCAGATCGGATTTCTGCATGAACGGCAGACGGCGGAGGTCCTCCAGACTGCGAATGTCCTCCGGCGCCAGGCCGGCCCGATCCAGCGCGGCACGATGAAAAGGCACCCGGTCATATGCGCGCTTGACCGTCTGCCGCAGTCTCTCCAACTGGAGCGCCCGCATCCGATCGCGCGGCATCGTTTCCATTTCGACATTGAATATCACGCGCTACCCTCCTACTCCCCACGGAAGACAGGCTTTCGTTTGTCCGCAAAGGCTGCCAACGCCTCTGCCCGATCCTTCGTCGGGATAATCATCTCGTAGGCTTGCGCCTCAACCTCCAAGCCGGAGTGCAGATCAACGCTGGCGCCCCGGTTAATCGCGTATTTGGCCTGATAGACCGCGAGCGGCGCATTGGCGGCAATCTCATTCGCCAATTCGAGCGCCGCCTGGAGAAGCTGCTCCGCATCATCGGCTATTCCGGTCAGCAGCCCGTATTGAAGGGCCTCTTCGGCGCCAATCTTCCGCGCGGTCAGGATGAGCTCCTTCGCCCGCGCCGGTCCGATGAGCCGCGGCAGCCGCTGCGTTCCGCCCGCCCCGGGAATGATGCCCAGGCTCACCTCGGTAAGTCCCATGCGGGCATCCCGGACCGCAAAGCGGAAGTCGCAGGCCAGCATCAATTCGAAACCGCCGCCGAACGCGTATCCATTCACCGCCGCGATCGTCGGCTGCGGAAGCTCCTCGACGGCGGCGAACACATCACGGATCGCGCGCACGTTGCGGCGCACCTGCTCCTCATTCAGCACACGCCGCTCCTTCAAGTCCGCCCCCGCGCTGAAGGCGCGGCCCGCGCCCGTCACGATGACGGCCCGAATCCGCTGGCGGTCCTGCCGGATCTCCTCGACGATCCCGCCCAGCCGCATCAGCGTCTCATAATTGAAGGCATTCAATTCGCCAGGCCGGTTCAGCGTAATGATGGCGGCCTGACCGCGGCGCTCCAGCTTCACGGACTGCCCCAACGGCTGCCCCGCCTCCAAATCCTGCTTCTGCATCTCCATCGATTCGTACTGCCCCCTTCTTCCCGCCGCTCCATCGGCTCGGTATACTCTACTGTCTCTTGGCCTTATGCCTGGTCCTCAACCTTAGCCTGCTCCGCCGCCGGCAGTTCCGCGCCCCGTTCCACGCGTTCCGGGTTGATCCGAGCATAGGTTCCGGAGGCGACGGCCACGAGCTTCCCGTCGCAGGTGATCCGCACATCCGTCACAATCAGATTGCGCCCGCGCTTCAGCACGCGGGACTCCGCGACGAGCAGTTCGCCGATGGCCGGGGACAAATAATTGATTTTGCTCTCCACGGTCACGCATTGCTGCACCCCGTCGACCGGGGGCACAGCCGCATGACCCATAGCGACATCGGCCAGCGTATTCGTCACGCCGCCGTGCACGACGCCTTCAAGACTGTTGTGGAGATCGGGGCGGATATGCAGTTGCATGACGCAGCCGTCCCGCTGAAGCTGCACGACCTCGATTCCGAGCAAATCGTTAAACCGGTTGCGGCGCGTCGGCTGGCTCACTCGTGAACCTCCGCCATATGCATCGACACCACTTTGCCGGCGAATCCCATCAGATCCTTGCCCGACGCCTTGCCCTCCGGGGACGACAAGGCCGCCTTCAAGGCCTCCTTCGACTCAAAATACATCTCGCAAATGAGGTGCAGATCGCTCTCGCCCATAGGCGTTCCATAAATCGTTCCCACCTCCATCTTCACGAGGCCCGGCATCTTCGCCGCCAGCGGGGCGTGGGTCTGGAAATAATGCTCGTTAAACGCTTCGACATCCTCAGGCTTGCGATAAATGGCTATTAATTTGACCATGAATATGTCCTCCCTTATCCACCAAAATCAATCCCTACCATCCTATGCTACATTCCGAACGAGACGAACTTCGTCTCCAAAAAGGCGTCCATCCCGTAGCGTCCGCCCTCCAGGCCGAGCCCGCTCTCCTTCCAGCCGCCGAACGGGGCCTGCGTCTGCGTCGGAGCGCCGTCGTTAATGCCTACGATGCCGTATTCCAGCGCCTCCGCCAGGCGGAAGCAGCGGCTGTTGTCACGGGTATACACATAAGCGGCCAAGCCGTATGGCGTATCGTTCGCCATCTCGATGACCGCGGCTTCGTCCGTGAACGTCATCATCGGCACGACCGGGCCGAACGTCTCCTCGGCCGCAATCTCCATCTCCTTGGTCACGCCGGCAATCAAGGTCGGCTCGCAATAGAAGCCTTTGCCGTACTCGCCCTCCGTCAAGCGCTTGCCGCCAAATACGATCTGCCCGCCTTTGTCCCGGGCATCCTGGATATGGCGCAGCACTTTATCGAGCGCCCGTTGATTGACGAGCGGGCCGATTTCCGTCTCTTTGCCGCGGCCGTCGCCGACCTTCGCCTTGCTCAGCCGTTCGACCAGCTTGGCGCTGAACGCCTCCGCCACGGACTCATGCACATACAGGCGGTTCGTGCAGATGCACATCTGGCCCGAGTTGCGGAACTTGCTCTCGAACAGGCCCGCCACCGCCGCATCCAGATCCGCATCCTCGAACACGATGAATGGCGCATGCCCGCCCAATTCCAGGCTCACCCGCTTGACGTGCTTGGCCGCCCCTTCCATCAGCAGCTTGCCGACGCGCGTCGAGCCGGTGAAGGCGATCTTGCGCACCTTCGGATTGTCGAGCAATTCCTGGCCGACGGCCTCCGGCCGGCCGATGACCAGGTTGGCGACGCCTGCCGGGAAGCCGGCTTGCGCGATCAGCTCGAACAGCCGAATCGCGCTCAGCGGCGTGCTCTCCGCCGGCTTCAAGACGACGGTGCACCCCGCGGCCAGCGCGGGCGCGATCTTCCGCGCGACCATATTGACCGGGAAGTTCCACGGCGTAATCGCCCCCACGACGCCGACCGGCTGTCGGCTGACCATAATCCGCTTGTTCGGCACGGAGGACGGAATCGTCTCGCCGTACACCCGCTTCGCTTCCTCCGCATACCACATGAAGTTGTCGGCCGCGCCCAGCACTTCGCCCTTGGCTTCCCGCAGCGGCTTGCCCATCTCGGCCGAGATGATCCCAGCCAGTTCATCGCGATGGCTGCGCACCAATTCATATAATTGGTACAAATATTTCGAGCGCTCGCGGGCGGTCAGGCGAGACCAGCCCGGGAAGGCTTGATGGGCCGACTCGATGGCGGCTCTGGCGTCCGTGCCGTCGCCATAGCTTACCGTCCCGACCTCCTCCCCGGTTGCCGGATTGATGACGCGGAGCGTGCCGCCGGCCTCCGCCCGGGTCCATTCTCCGTTGATGAACATCGACTTCACTTCCACGGTCTGCATGCTTTTTTCCATCGTAACCGGATACCCTCCCAATTCCTCTGCAGCCGGATGCGCTTCAGAGGGCGCGCATTCGCGCGCGATATTTTTGTTGCTTGTTGGTTGACTTTCCTTTGACTGTTGCCCGATTATGATTACGCTTGATCCTCATAACACTTTCAAGGCTTCGAACGGATTTTTGCAGTGCTTGCAATATAAAATGCTGCGGCAAGCCGCGGGACCGAACATATTGTCCATGCGGGTGTGCGGCGAATCGCAGTAGGGGCACCGCACCTCCCACTCCTCGCCCGGCACGGAGCCGCGCGGCGGGGCAACGATGCCGAACGAACGCAGCTTCTCCCGTCCTTCCCCGCTAATCCGATCCGAGGTCCAGGCGGGCTCCTGCAGGAAGCGAACGCTCGCCTCGCGCACGCCCTCGATGGAGAGCAGCTTCTCCTGAATTTCGCTCTTCATCATCTCCAGAGCGGGACAACCGATGAAGGTCGGCAGCACCTCGACCTCCACCGTGGCTTCGCTGATAGTCACCCGGTGGATCATGCCCATCTCAATCATGCTGATGACCGGGATTTCCGGATCCTTGACCTCCCGAAGCAATGTCCAGATTCGTTCCTCGATCCCCGCTTGCATATGCCGGATACGCTGCGTCACGATGAACCGCCTCCTTTACCAGCCCGCCGCAGGGTCAATCCGGTACACCTCCGACAAGGTGGCGACGGCTTGCGCCAGATCGCCGGTATGCTGCCCGTCGCGTCCATTCCTGGCAGGGATGGCCCAATCACCCGGCCAAGCGAGCCCGCACGCTTCGAATAAGCTCTGCGCCTCCGCCTTCCACCGCCGCGCCAATTCATCCCCGCCTATGCTCAGCCCGAAGCGGACGATTGCCTCCTCCTCGCTGCCCAGCGGGAACAGGCTGCCGATATCGCTCCACACACGGGCCACGGCCGCGTTCAAGCGCAAGCGCGCCTCGTCCGTGCTGGACGCCAGCCGCGTGAACCAGGAGCGCCAATATCGTCGGTGATAGTGGTGCTCGCGCCTCATTTTGTGGGCCGTCTGCGCCAGCGGCACATAGGAAGACCGCGTCAACGCTTCCAGCCGGATCTCCTTGAACAAGCCGTACAGGCAGCAGCGGGCCACGGCATAAGCCCAGTCATAATGCGGGTCATCCGCATAATCCCCCGGTCCGTTCGGACGCTCGGCCAGAATGGCATTGCGGAACGCCTCCGGGGTGCGCAAATGCGCCAGATCGTCCGCCTTGCCGGCCCCCAGCTCCTCCAGCATCCCGTACAGCATCGCCGCATGCCCCATCATGTCCTGCGCCATCGACGAAAAAGCGACATCTTCTTCGATGTGAGGGGCCAGCCCCAGCCATTCCGATCCCCGGTAAGCCAATATATAGTCATCGTCTGCAATCTGAAACAACAATTCCTGCAAGGCCCGCGCATATTCCGGGCTGCGCTTGGCCTCTTCCGCCGACTCTGCGCCAATATATCCTGCCATGTCAGCCCTCCTTCCGTGCGGTATCCGCCTTGCTCTCGTACGCTTCCTTGTGGCGGCGCCATCTCGACTGCACATCGCCGTAGCCCTTCGTTTCGCGGTAGCTTTTGTTGTCCAGCCGTTCAAGACTCTCCCGTTCCTCCGGCGTCAGCCCGTGAATATCGTCGCGGTTCACGACCCAGATATTGATGCAGGGCTCGCGCCGCATGAAGTTCTCCCGGGCCATCAGGAGCGCAGCTTCCGGGTTCGGCGCCAGCAAGCTGAACTGGTGCGCGAAGCCGGCAGACGGGCTCTTCTGGCTGAACACCTCGTAAACAGAAAATTGCTCCTTCCGTTCGCTGCTCATATCGCCCCTCCCGCCGCATAGGTTTTGAGTGGCGCCAGCATCGCTTCGCGCACCCATCCCGCCTCTTCGTAGGATGTCTTCCGCAGCCGCAGCCGCTGTGCCGAGCAGGGTCCGTTCCCGCGCACAATCTCCACGAACCGGTCCCAATCGGGCTGCCGGTAATGCCAGATACCCTCCGCTTCGTCATAGCGGATTGTGTCGTCCGGAAGCGTCAGCCCCAGATGGAAAATCCGGTTCACATATTTATGGAAAAAGGCCTGCCGCAGCTCCTCGTTCGTCTGCGTGCGAATCTTGTAGCGCATATTCAGCTGCTGATTGCTGGACACGGTTCCGCCTTCCGGCGGGCCGAAGAACATCAGCAACGAAGGCCACCAGCGGTTCACGGCCTCCTGCAGCATCCGGCGCTGCGCCGGCGTCCCTTCCGCCAGCTCCAGCACGATGCTCTCCCCGTGCTGGGCATGGAACTTCTCTTCCGCGCAGATGCGCTGGAGCGCGCGGGCATACGGCGCATAGGACGTCTCCAGCGACATCGTCTGGGTAATAATCGCCGCGCCGTCGACGAGCCAGGCGATAACGCCGGCGTCCGCCCATGTGGGCGCCTCCATATGGAACACGTTATGGAACTTCAGCTTCCCCGAGAACAGATTGCGCAGCAGATCCTCGCGGGTCTGTCCGAGCGGCGCCATCAGATCCTCGGCGACGCGCAGAAGCAGCTGCCCATGCCCCATCTCATCCTGCACCTTCGCCATGATCGCCAGCTTGCGGCGCAGCGTCGGCGCCTTCGGGACCCATTCCTTCTCCGGCAATGCCCCCATAATTTCGCTCACGCCGTGCATCGATATCAGCTTGATTAACTGGTTGCGGTAATCGTCTGGCATCCAATCATCCGCTTCAATCTTGTCGCCCCGGTCAATCCGGTTCAGAAAATGCGCCAAACGCTCGCCGTCCGATGCTCTATCCGGGTCCGTCCGATTACTCATCTTCCAGCCTCCTCTCGTTCACAATGTGTATGGCATGCCCCAAGGCGGCGGCGGCGGCTTCCAGCCAGCCTTCGCTAAGCGTCGGGTGCGGGTGCACCGTCATGGCGATGTCTTCCGCTTTCGCCGCCATTTCAAGCGCGAGCGTGCCCTGGCCGATCAAGCTGCCGGCATCCGCGCCTACCGCGTGCATGCCAAGCAGCAGGCGGGAATCCGCTTCGACGACTACTTCCGCGAAGCCGTCCGTCTTCCCGGCTGCCAGCGCGTATCCGTTGGCGCGGAACGGGAAGCGGCCCGTCTTCACCTTCATGCCCTGCCGCTCGGCTTCCGCCCGCGTCAGCCCCACTCCCGCAATCTGCGGATCGGAGAAAATAACGTAGGGCACATAAGGCGAGTCGAAGGCGCTAGGGAGTCCGCCGATTACCTCCGCGGCGACCGTGCCCTGCCTCGCGGCGCGATGGGCGAGAGCGGGCCCTGGCGTAATATCCCCAATGGCGAAGATGTGGCGCATATTGGTCCGGCACTCCGCATCGACCGGAATATAGCCGCGCTCATCGACCTGCACCCCGGCCTGCCCGAGGCCGAGGCCCTCCGTGTTCGGCACGCGTCCGGTCGTGACCAGCACCTTGTCGCAGAGAACGCTCTCCTCGCCATGCCGCATCGATTCGAGGCGGAGCTCGACATGATCGTCATGCGCGGCAGCCGCCCGCACTTCCGTCCCGGTCTTGATCATCATCCCCAGCTTGCCTGCACGACGCTTCACTTCCGCGGCGAGGCTGCCGTCCACCAGCGGGAGGATGCGTTCCTCCCGCTCGATGAGTGTCACGCGGCATCCGAGCTTGGCGAAGGCCATGCCCAATTCGATGCCGATATAGCCGCTTCCGATAATGGCCAGGCGCTCCGGCAGATTCTCCAACTCCAGCGCCGCCGCCGAAGTGAGGATTCGGGCACCGCCCCCCGCCGCGAATGCCGGGAGATGCGGCCGCGATCCCGTCGCGATAATCGCCTCCTGGAATTTGTAGGTTTCGAAGCCGGATTCCGTCTCCACCCCGATGCGGTCGGGAGACAGGAAGACGGCGCTCCCCTTCACGACCGTTACCCCGTTCGCGGCGCAGAGCTGCCCCACTCCGCTTCGCAGCTTGGCGACGATGCCGGATTTCCACTGCTGCCATACGGACATATCGAAGGCAATCGCCCCCGGATTGATCCGCAGCCCCAGCTTGGAGGCCGACCTGGCGTCGTCATACAGTCCGGCCGCATGGATCAGCGCTTTGGATGGAATGCAGCCCGAATGAAGACAGACGCCGCCGAGCTCCTCTTTCTCCACCAGCACGACCTGCTTCCCCAAGTGGCCCAGCCGGATAGCTGCCGCATACCCGCCCGGACCGCCGCCAATGACAACAACGTCCGTTTCTACCGCAATTTCGCCGACGACCATCTACACCATCTCCGCCCATAGTAAGTCTGGCTGCTCCAGCAGCCGCTTGATCCGGTTCGTGAACCGAATCGCCTCCGCCCCGTCGATAAGCCGATGATCGAAGGAGAGCGCCATATTCATCATGAGGCGGATGACGCCTTCCCCGTTGCGGACGACCATGCGGGGCTCCATCTTGTGCAGCGCCAGGATGGCCGCCTCCGGATGGTTAATGATCGGCGTCGCGAGCAGACTGCCGATCGGCCCGACGTTGCTAATCGTGAAGGTGCCGCCGGTAATCTCCTCCAGCGCCAGCTTCCCGGCTCGGGCCCGTTCCGCCAGACGCCCGATCTCTTCCGCCAGCTCGAAGACCGTCTTCCGGTCGGCGTCCCGGATGACCGGGACGATCAAGCCGTCCGGCGTATCGGTCGCAATTCCAATATGATAATAGCGCTTCAGGACGATTTCCTTGGCCTCATCGTCGAGCGACGCGTTGAAAGACGGAAATTCCTTGAGCGCAATGACGATAGCCTTGATAAAAAACGGCAAGTACGTCAACTTCACCTGCCGCTCGGACGCCAGCGGCTGGAGACGTTCCCGGAGCGCCTGCAGGGCATCGGCCTCCAGTTCATCCACCTGCGTGACATGCGGGATGATAGTCGCCGCCTTGACGAGCCTTTCGGCGATTTTCAAGCGCACTCCCCGCAGCGGCACCCGTTCCTCGGCGCAAGCGGAGGCCGGCATTCCCCCTTGAGGCCGGACCGCGGCCTCCGTCCGCTCCCGCCCAGGCGAAGCCGCATTCATGCCCGGCATGTCGGGGCCTTCCGTTACCTTCGCCGTGCCTGCCGAGGCATGGCGCCGCACATCCTCTTCCGTAATGCGGCCGTCCGCTCCGCCCCCCTTCACCTGCTCGATGTCGATATTCAACTGCCGCGCTAGCTGGCGAACATAGGGGGCCGCGCGCACTCTTCCTGCCGAAGACGCAGGTACGGCCGCTGCGAGCGGAGGCGGAGGGGCGGCCGCAGAAGCGGCCTGCTCCGCTTTCCCCGCTTCCTCCACAGGGATGCGCCCCTCTGCTTCGAGGAGGAATAGCACCTCGCCTACCCGAACAGCGTCCCCCTCGGCAAACATCAGCTTGTGCACGACGCCGCCGGCCGGAGCGGTCAGCTCGGCGTTCACTTTGTCCGTCAGCACCTCGACGATCGGCTGATCGCAGGCCACCCGCTCCCCTTCCTTAATGAGCCATTTTCCGATCTCCCCTTCGTGAATGCCTTCTCCCACGTCGGGAAGCTTGAACTCTATCATTCGCGTTCCTCCTCCTGAACGGTCAGAACTGAATCGCTGCGGCGATTCCCTCTCTCACCCGCTCGACCGTCGGAACATAGACGTCCTCGAGCGAGAACTGCGGAACCGGCACATCGAAGCCGGTAATCCGCTGAATCGGGGCCCGCAAATACATCAGCGCCTCGTCATTGATCAGCGACACAATTTCCGCGCCGACGCCGGCCGTCTTGTGCGCCTCATGAACAATCACCGCCCGCCCCGTCTTCTTCACGGAAGCCGCAATCGCATCCCGATCGAGCGGATACAGCGAGCGAAGATCGATGACCTCGCAGGACCAGCCCTTCTCCCGCTCCAGCTGCCGGGCCGCTTCCAGCGCCACCCGCATCATGGACCCCCATGAAATCATCGTCACGTCTTCGCCTTCCCGGACGATGTTCGCCTTCCCCAACGGAATGCGGTACATCTCCTCGGGCACTTCCTCCTTGAAGGCGCGGTAGATCCGGGCCGGTTCCAGAAAAACCACCGGATCGGGATCCTCGATGGCGCTGATGAGCAGGCCTTTGGCATCGTACGGATTGCTCGGCACGACCACCTTAAGTCCGGGCGTATGGACGAAGAACGCTTCCACGCTCTCCGAATGAAGCTCCGGCCCGCGAATTCCCGCTCCGTACGGAGTGCGGATGACGAGAGGGACGCTGTACTGTCCCCGCGTCCGGTACCGCATGCGGGCCGCGTGGGTGATGATCTGCTCGAAGCCGGGATAGATGAAGGCCAAAAATTGAATTTCGACGACCGGAATGAAGCCGTTCAGCGCCAGCCCGATAGCCGAGCCGATAATGCCGGCTTCGGCCAGCGGCGTATCGACGACCCGTTCCTTGCCGTACTTGTCGATCAGCCCATCGGTCGCCCGGAATACGCCGCCATTGACGCCGATGTCTTCTCCCGTCAGCATGACGCGCCGATCGTCCGCCAGCTTCTGATCAAGCGCTTCATGGATCGCTTGCAATATCGTTAAGCTCCGGCTCATGCCTCACCCTGCCTTTCCGCGCACAGGCCGCTCTGTTCCCGCTGTTCGGCCACAGGCCACGGCATATCGGCGCTTACGTGCATGAACATATCTCCCGGCCGGGACTTCGGATAGCTCTCGGCCTCGTCGACCGCGGCTTCGATCAAGGCGCTGACCCGTTCCATCAGGCGAGCCTCGTGCTCCTCGCTCCACGCGTCCCGCTTCACGAGATGCAGCTTCAGGCGCTCTATCGGATCGCGCCCCTCCCTCCATTCGGCGGAGAGCCGGGCCTGGTCGCGGTATTTGCGCGGATCGTCGCTGGTCGTATGCGGCCCGTAACGAAACGTGACCGCCTCGATAAGCGTCGGCCCGCCGCCGTTCAAGCCGCGATCAATCGCTTCGCGCACGGTCAGCCAGACGGCGAACACATCGTTGCCGTCCACCCGCACCCCCGGCATGTCGTAGGCGGCCGCGCGCTGGGCGATCGTCCGGGAGGCGGACTGGGCATGGAACGGCACGCTGATGGCGTAGCCGTTATTTTGGCAGAAGAAGACGGTGGCCGTCTGATACACCCCGGCGAAATTCAAAGCCTCGTGGAAGTCCCCTTCCGAGGTCGCCCCTTCGCCGAAGTACACGATGCTCGCCTGCCTCTCCCCCTTCAGCTTGGCGGCCCAGGCCGTGCCCACCGCATGCGTCAAATGGGTGGCTATCGGCACGCATGGCGGCATGATATGGCGTCCTTCCGGGCTGATAGAGCCTTCCATATGCCCCATCCAATAGAGCAGGATGCGGGTAAGCGACTGCCCATGCGTCACCGCGGCGGCGTGATCGCGATAGCTGGGGAACAGCCAATCATGGGGGGACAGCGCCAGCGCGCTCCCCACCTGCGCGGCTTCCTGGCCTTCATAAGGGGCGTAGGTGCCCATCCGGCCCTGCCTCTGCAGGTTGACCGCCTTGCGATCGAACATCCGTGTCAGCACCATCTTCTCGTACATTTGTATCATTAGATCCTCGTCAATGGCCCCCTCGACTGGGTGGCGAAGCTCCCCGTCCGGCGCCAGCACCTGATATGGCTCAAGCAGCCCGCGCACGTCTTCATGCCGCGCCTCCGCTCCTGCCTCTTCTTCGATTGGCGGGGCAGACGGATGCCCCTGACTTTGAATCATCATTACCTCTCCCTTCCCCCTTCTTTTATCTATCCCAACAGCAAACGGTCATCCGCCACTCCCTTCAACTGGGCGAATTTTTTCAGCAACGCCTCGATCGTCAGCTGCTTCTTCTCCTCTTCCCGCACATCCAAAATAATCTCTCCGGCATCCATCATAATCAGGCGGTTGCCGAGCTCGATGGCCTGCTGCATATTGTGCGTCACCATCAGCGTCGTGAAGTTGGAACGCTCGACGACTTCCTTCGTCAGCGCCGTAATCAACTGCGCTCTGGCCGGATCAAGCGCGGCCGTATGCTCATCCAGCAGCAGCACCTTCGGCTGCGTGAAGGTCGCCATCAGCAGGCTCAGCGCTTGACGCTCGCCGCCCGACAGCAGCCCCGCCTTGGCCGATAGCCGATCCTCCAGGCCAAGATGGAGCGAAGCCAAGCTTTCCCGGAACAGCTCCTTCCGCCTTTTGTTCACTCCCCGGTGCAGAGTGCGTCTCTTGTCCCGCGAGTAGGCGACCGCCAGATTCTCCTCGATCGTCATCGTCGGCGCCGTTCCGGCCATCGGATCCTGGAACACGCGGCCGATCTTGCGCGAGCGCTCGAATTCAGAGAGACCAGTCACGTTCTCGCCGTCAATCTCGATTGTCCCGCTGTCCGGCGCCATCCCGCCGGAGATAATGTTCATCAGCGTGGATTTGCCGGCGCCGTTGGACCCGATAATCGTCACGAAATCTCCCTCGCGAAGCGTCAGATTAATATGCTGCAAAGCGATCTTCTCGCTCGCCGTCCTCCGGTTGAACACTTTCCGTATCCCGTCAAGTTTCAGCATGGCTTTCCCCCCTTGCTCCCTGATCGACGGACACATGCGGTACGTCTTCCCGAGAGGACTTCACCCGTCTGTCTTGCCATGTAGCGAGAACCCGCGACATGACGAGGGCGGCGACCACAATCGCGGCGGTCAGCAGCTTCAGGTCATTCGGATCCAGCCCGATGCGAAGAGCGAGCATGATAATGAGGCGATAGATGACAGCTCCTCCGATTACGGCGAAGGTCGCCCGCCGAATGGAAGCATGGCCGAAGACGGCTTCCCCCATAATGACGGAGGCCAAGCCGACGATAATAATTCCGATTCCCATCGAGACATCCGCAAATTCTTGATATTGGGCGATAAGCGCGCCGGAGAGCGCCACCAATCCGTTGGACAGGCTCAGCCCGACAATTTTCATATTGTCGGTGTTCGCGGAGAGGCTGCGGATCATTTTGCCATTGTCGCCGGTGGCGCGAATCGCCAAGCCGATCTCCGTATCCAGGAACCAGTCGATAGCCCATTTGATGAGCAGGACGAATATTCCTACAGCAGCCAAAATGGCAAGCGGCTGCAGGCTGGACAAGAAGGAGACAAGCTGCGTGAACAAGGTGTTCTCCCCCAATAGCGGCGTATTCGCCTTGCCCATAATCCGCAAATTGATCGAATACAAAGCAATCATCGAAATAATGCCGGATAGCAGCGTATTGATTTTCCCCTTCGTATGCAGCAGTCCGGTTACGGTTCCTGCCAGGCATCCCGCCAGCAGCGCGCCCAATGTGGCGAGAAGCGGGGGATAGCCGGACGTAATCATTACCGCCGCCACGGCTCCGCCGGTGGCAAAGCTGCCATCGACGGTCAAATCGGGAAAATCAAGAATTCGAAACGTCAAGTAAACGCCAAGGGCCATCAACGCGTAAATGACCCCTGCTTCCAAAGAACCCGTCAGCGCATACAGCACGATAGCATCCTCCTAATTTGGAACGACTTATTTCTCAATCAGGATTGCGCCTTGTCTCATCTCATCCGTCAATGTGATTCCCTGCGCCTCCGCCGCCTTCGGATTAATCATCAGTTCGAGCTTCTCGGAGAACTGGACGGGGATGTCGGCAGGCGATGCGCCTTTCAGCACCTCCACCGCCATTTTTCCTGTCGTATAGCCCAGATCGTAGTACCGGAACCCGATCGATGCGAAAGCGCCTTCCCCCACCGATTCACTGCTCTCGCAGAACAGCGGAATATCGTTGTCATTCGCGACCGACACGACCGAGCTGAGCGCGGAGATGACCGTATTATCCGACGGAAGATAGATGATATCCGCGCGCCCTACCAGTGAATCCGCGGCCTGCTTCACCTCGGAGCTGTTCGTTACGGTGGCCTCGACCGTCTCCAGCCCGCCTTCTTGCAGCACCTGCTTGACGTTAGCGATGTTGACGACGGAGTTCTGCTCCCCGGAATTGTAAATGACGCCTACCTTGCGAGCCTCGGGGAAAAATTTCTTGATAGTTTCCATCGTCTTCTTGATTGCGTCCGGATTCGTATCGCGCGTGCCTGTCACATTGCCTCCCGGCTTCTCCAGACTATCGACCAGCTTCGACGCGACCGGATCCGTCACGGCCGTGAACAGAACGGGGATGTCTTTTGTCGCCTTCGCAACCGCCTGCGCGGTCGGCGTGGCGATCGCCAGGATCAGGTCGCTTTTGTCGCCGACCAGCTTTTGGGCTATCGTGAGGTTGTTGTTCATGTCACCCTGGGCATTGCGGAAATCCACTTGCAAGTTGACCTTTTCCTCGTACCCGGCATCCTTCAGCGCCTGTAAAAAGCCTTCCCTCGCTCCATCCAGCGAAGGATGATTCGCGTACTGCGCAATGCCGATCTTGACCATCTTGCTGCCGTCGCCGTTCTTGGCCACGTCCTTCGGTTCGCCCGAGTTCCCGCATGCTGCCAGCAGCAGCAGCGAACAAACTACAACAATCGAATAAAACGGTTTCATCCAATCTCGCTCCTTTACAATAAAGATTGTAATTGTTTGCGCTTTCAATATAAGAAATAGATAAAAAGCGTATTGGCGAGTTGTCTGAGTGTTAGGGCTCTCTTGCGGTCATCGAGACATGGAATGTGTTCGCTCTGATGCTTCATGGAAGGTTCGTGATGAGTCGTGTGCTGCGTTCGCATGGAAGGATGATGTGAATGCGCTTGCCCTCGAGGCTTAGCGCTGCTGCCTGGCAGCTAAGATGCGGAGATGATGCGTAAACGAGTAAAGATAGCCTAGATGCACGTTGTCGTGCTGGAGCTTGCAATCGACATATCAAGGTTCTTCATGGGGTTCATTGCAAATTATAATACGTTTTTTTGGTGGTGCGTTATTTTAACGTTATAATATCACGGCGTCATAATGCGTGTCAATATTTAGACACATTTAAAATACAAAGTGTGATTTATGTCATAGCGTGCGTTAAAAACAAAAAAACTTGATAGGCACAGAGCCAATCAAGTTTGATTGAACATATACTTATTTACAGATTCATAAGTCTCTAATCGAACTTGACACCCATTCTATTGTTGCTGGTTCGATACGGCCGCTCCAATCACCCCCAGCTCATATCCTTTGGCGACCGCCCCCACACGCGACTTGACCCCCATTTTCTGAAGAATGGAGGTTAGATGGTATTCCACCGTCCGCTGGCTGATGCCGAGTTCTCTGGCAATCTCCTTATTGCTCATCTCCCGTGAAACCCTAACCAGCACCTCACGCTCCGTGGGCGTCAGCTTATCCTGCCCATAAGCTGCGAACAGATGTTCAGGAACCAGCATATGACCTGCCAGGCTCTGCCTAATCGCATTAATAATCTGGACGTAAGAAGCCTGCTTGGACAAATAGGCGTTCACGCCAATCTCATAGGCCTTCAGATAGAATTCTTCATATGTATAGCCAGACAGCATGATGATTTTAAGAGCAGAACCATATTCCTTCTTCAACAGAACGGCCAACTGAAAGCCGTCTATATGCGGCATGGAAATATCCATCACCAGCACATCCGGCTTATTCCGGCGGATTTGCTCCAGCAAGAGCCGCGGATCGGCAAACGTTCCCGTTACGCGAATATCTTCTTCCTGCTCCAGGCGATGTTTTAATGCATCTATCACAAGGGGATGATCATCAAGCAAGACAACCTTGATTTCGGACGCCATTATGGGTTCCCTCCTATTTCACTTGAAGCTGCAGACCGCAGCCGCAGCGTTATCCTTGTCCCCTCTCCCGGTGTGGAATGAAGCTCCATCTCTCCGCCAAGATCACCGATCTGGCTGTTGACCGAGATAAGTCCAAGATGCGCGCCTTCCCGGGATCCGATGTGTTCCAGAAAAGCGCCTGCATCGAAACCCTTGCCGTCATCGCTTACCGTGCAATATATATCCTCACCCTCTGCCCGCTTGACGCGAACATCAAGCTGCGTGGCTTCGGCATGCTTCAGCACATTATGGACAAGCTCACGGATCATTCGGAAAAGATTGGACTTCAGCAAGGGGTCCGGCTCTTCTCCCGGCCAATCGTAATGAAGCGCTGCACGCAGCCCGCCCTTCTCTCCGGCAGTCCGCAGCAGCCAGCGCAAGGACTCCTCCAGCCCGGCTTTATCTACAATATGCGGATACAACTCATCACACAGCGCCCGGATATCCTGCTGCGAATCATAGAGGCACTTCAGCCAGGACGCGATCTGCCGGGTATCGGCCCGTCCCTGATTCGCCATCTCCTCCAGATCTCTCGATAGGAAAATCAGATTCTGCAACAGCCGATCATGCAGATAATAGGAGAGCCGAACCCGCTCGGCTTGCTGGGCCTCCATTAACAGACGGTTCATCTGCCGAATGTCATCATGAAGAGGATGAGGTTCACACGCGTGCTGCCCTTTTGTATGTTGAAACTCTTTCTGCAATCCGGTCAGCAGTCTGGCATTGGTCAATAGCCGGCCGGCTTCCCTGCCAATCTCGTCGATTAGCCTCTTCTCTTCCATGGAGAAGAGCGACAGATTGCTCTTGGGGCCCATGCACAGATATCCTGCAGTGGCCGTTCCGGCGGTTCCGGGAACGGGGACAACATATTCGAAATCGAATCCTCGTTCCAAAAAGCCGCGATCTAGCCAGCGGGCGTCTTCCTCATAGCCGCTGATGTCTTTGTAGCGGCCTGTGCCGTGTACAACCCGTCGGGTCCCGTCATGCCAGACCATACAGACTCCTTCCACATCTACGACACGGTGAAGCATATCGCTGATCAGACTGAGAATATCCTGGATATTCCGGGTCTCCGCAATCTGGATGGATAACTTCAGCTTCTGCTGCTCCAACCACTCCTTGCGCCCTTCCGCCTGTTGTCTTGACCGCCGAAGCCCTCTCCGGTACACAAAGGTTCCCGCAGCAAAGCCTCCGAATAAGACGGCGGTCCAGACTGGACGCTCCATTCGATTGGCAAAGGCGATGAGGAGAAAGACGCCTCCATAATAAAGGATATGAACCATGAGCCGGGGAAGATAGATGTTCATATCCACCATGCTGCGCTTGTCCAGAATATACAGAAAAACGCCAGACAGCGGCACAAGACCAATCAGCGCGTATTCGGGAGCCAGGATGTACCCATTCCACAGTAAATCCGGGATTGCGTACAGAAACAGATAGGGCAGAAAGCTGAAGCATAGGCCGGCGCCCAGCCCCAGGGCATGATTTTTCTCCACCCGATCCATCGAGTTCCAATATAGCCGGATCATCAGCAAGATAAACAGCAGCGTCATCATAAAAACGAGATGCACCGTTTCCCGAATCCAGCCGGGAATCTCGTGCTGGCTTACGGTCCAAATGGTATAACAAGAAAACAGGATGCAGGCCAGGCGGAAGCAAAAGAGGGCCTTTGACCACACAGCAGGCGCCGCACGCAGCACAAACGAAACGCAAAAAGAGAGCAGCAAATAAGGGAGCCAGACCGAGCAGAGCGACAAAATCAAATCCGATACAAGCAATTCGGTAGAATATACAGTCAGAATGACCAGAGCCATTACGTAATTCAGCAAACAAAATTGGCGAACCGCAGATGAAACCGGATTTTTATAGTATGCCAGCAAGCCGATGATCTGCAACAGCACTGCCGCCACAATGGAAACTGCACTTTGCAGCACATCTCTGCTTTCTGTTTCGATTCGGATTTCATATACAGAGCCATCGCCGCGCATGAACTCTGCCGTGCTGGCTCTAACCAGAGACGACTTCGGCTTGTCGGCAAATTGCTTGTCCACAGGTAAGCCGTTCACCGCCAGCACCCGGTCTCCCAGGCGCACATCCTCGGTCGCTGCCTTGCCGGAAGGGTCTAGCTCGCTTACCTTCCATCCTTCTTCTGCTCTCTGAAGCACAGCGCCGATATAGGGATGACGAAGCGTCTCCATATGAATATAGACGGTTAACACTAGAAAAATGGCAAGCAATGCGGCAATGAGCGGCGAAAGCTTCGCGTAGGGCTTGCCCATCCGTTATCCTCCCCTATGATGTCAATGAGGATGAATTACACCCCGACCAGATAAAGGGTAATAGCCCCCCATATCGTATTTATAAAGATGTGAAACAGAATTGCTCCATATATGTTTTTGCGCAGCTTGACCAGGATTTCACAAGGAATGATAACCGCCAGCGGAATAAAAGCCCAGTTCATCGGCGCTTGCCACATATGATAGAACTGGAACAAAATGCTGAGGATCAGCCAGTCAAAGCGCAGCCTGCCTATTTTCTTCAGTAAATAACCGCGGAAATAGACTTCTTCTCCGATGAAGTTCCCGATGATTCCAATCAGCAGCAAAGGCCAGGGAAAATCATAGTATCCTTGGTTGAAAATATGCCACTCTCCCATATGAAGCGCCGGAATCGAGTTCAGGAATGAGGATAAAGACGGGAATACCCACTTCATGTAAGGCAGGGATAAGACAGTGAACAGCAGGGTTATTAGCGGCAGGACCAGCAGCAGTCCTTTGAAAGACTCCTTTCTGAACCCCAGATAACAAAGAGTTTCCTTCCAGGTCAGCTTATCTGAAAATCGTAGCATGAACAACGGAAAAAGGAAATGCCATCCGCTGGCCATGACCGCCAGGACAAAAAACTGCATATAATGACTGGATAATCCCGTCACAGCCATAAGCAGGGGGCGCAGCGGATAAATCAATAAATAGGCCAGCACTCCCGGAAAGACCGCAAAGGACAGGTAGAATAAAATTTGCTTTCCGCTCTTCGCTTCATGCTTGCGAACAAAGCTATCATATTCGGGATCAGATTGTACAAAAAAAGCGGCAAGCTTGCGGGTCCATTGATTCGTCATAACCATTACGCTCCTTTGGTCGGTTAATTACAGAAGGAGCGTAACACAGAGAGCTGATTCGGGTATCCGTATTCCGGTACCGGATACGGAGGCCTGTCACGCAAAATTTTTGCGCGATCCCGCAAAATTGGTTGGGCTGATAACATAAAAAATCCCCCCTCACTTTATTCGTGAGAGAGGTGGACCTCTGCCTAATGCCCTCCAATCAGATGATGGTCATTCCGCAGTTCCAATTTTACGGCCGTTGGCGGTGAATCGGTGTTGGGCGAAGCTGCTTGCTGATAACCAAAAAATAAGGCAAAAATCAAAAGTGCGCTCGCGATCTTCTTCATTTCTTTTTCCCCTTCCTTACCTAGTCTAGTTGATGTTCACTGACTTAATTAAACGATAACATGGTTCGAATTCGATCGAAAAATAAGAATAGTTATATTGTGTTCCAATCCTGTGAAACCATCCGGAATCCGGGCCAAATCAGCTGAAAAGTGAAAAAAACATTACCGAAAAGCCATTAAAATGCAATTGGATTATTCCGAAAAATACAAAAAGGAGGAATTGAAATTCCCGACCAGGACAAGCATATTAACTCTAGCATCAGAGAAATAAGTGTAAAATTGTGTAAAGGGGGAACGATATGGTTTATACGTTAAATGCCATTGAAATTGGGAAAATTATTAAGGACTTGCGTTTGAAACAAGGATTGAGCCAGCAGGCTCTGGCGAAGGGGATTTGTACGCAACCTCATATCAGCAACATAGAAAATGGGCGAGAGATTCCATCTGGCTTTATATTATACTTACTGTCCAAAAAATTAAGAGTGAATGTCAAATATTTATTTGATATCCAAAACGATTCCAATAGCAACTACAAAAATAATATTAAATTTATTGTCCACTCCTTTATTCAAGAAAATGATTTCGGACAAGTGTTAAAGATACTGGAAGAAGAAAGCCATCTTTTTGAAGCACCCGAAGATCAGCAGTTCCTCCTCTGGGCAAAAGCCATATCCCTTTACTACTCCTATAAGGACGTTCCTTCCAGCTTAATGATGCTGAAAACGGCGTTAAGAAAAACTTGCAAATGTTTAAAGTTTTGTTCGGAACAGGAATTGATGATTATTAACAGCATGGGCATCTTGTTGTCTGAATCCAGCCAAAACCGAAAGGCTCTGCGCATTTTGCATTGGACGTACCGCCATATCCATCGGCATTATTATATCGAAGACAGGACATTGCCTATCAAAAACATTTATGCGCTTGCACGTTCGTTATCAAGAAATCATGACTACCACACCTGTATACAATATTGCAATAAAGGGATCGAACAATGTTTGAAATACAACTCTCTCTATCTCTTTGGAGAGTTATATTATGAAAAAGGGTTAAACTACTATTTTTTGGATAACCACAAATTGGCGCTGGAAGACTTCGAACAAGCCATCATGCTGTTCAAGCTCAAAAAACAACTTAACTTGAAGCATTTTGTCGAAGATAAAATAAAGGAATTTCGACTGAGAAAATAAGGACACACAATATTAGAAAAAGACCGTTCCGAGAGTTCACTCTGCTTGGAACGGCCGTTATAGTCGGAACAAAATTATACGGTTGCTTTCTTCTTCCATACCCCAAGCGTAAGGGCAGATACGATCGAACCGAACAATATCGCAAGAAGATACAGGAATGGCTTATTGACTAAAGCGATAACGAAGATTCCCCCGTGTGAAGCAGGGAGCGTAATGCCAAAGGCCATCGCAAGACCGCCCGCAATCGCGGATCCAAGAATACAGCTCGTCAGTACACGGAGCGGATCAGCGGCGGCAAATGGAATCGCTCCTTCCGTAATGAACGACAAACCCATGACATAGTTGGTCACGCCGGATTTTCGCTCGCTCTCGGTGAACTTGTTCTTGAAGAACGTTGTCGCCAGTGCGATCGCTAGCGGCGGAACCATACCGCCTGCCATGACCGCAGCATGGGGACCGAGGTTGCCTGCTTCAATCGCCGCAATCCCGAACGTAAAGGCTACTTTGTTAATCGGGCCGCCCATGTCGACAGCCATCATACCGCCCAGGATTAGACCGAGCAGAATCGCATTTGCTCCACTTAAGCTGTTCAGCCAGTCCGTCATCATGCCGTTCAAAACCGCTACCGGCGGATTCACGACCGTAACCATCAAGATGCCCACGATGAGCAAGGCTAACAGCGGGAACAGCAGAACGGGCTTAATTCCTTCCAAGGCTTGCGGCAGGTTCTTAAGCAGACGCTTCAACAGAACAACAACATAACCGGCCAAAAATCCCGCTACAAGTCCGCCTAGGAAGCCGGCACCGGCTTCAGCCGCAAGATAACCGCCCACGATGCCAGGCAGAAACGCGGGGCGATCTCCGATACTGCTTGCAATAAAGCCGGCCAGAATCGGCACCATAAACATAAAGGCGGCTTTACCGATCATGAATAGAAGCTCTGCGATCTCACCCTCGGCGTTGATTCCTCCAATAAGGAATGACAATGCTATCAAGATACCGCCCCCGACAACAAATGGAAGCATGTTGCTTACCCCGTTCATCAGGTGCTTGTATATGCCGCGCTTGCCGCCGCTGCTCTCTTGCTGCTCCGTCTTCCCGCCGGCAGCGCGGTAAACAGTGGCGTCTTGCTTGATCGCCCGTTCAATGAGCTGCTCGGTCTTGCGAATTCCATCTGCCACAGGAACCTGGATCACAGGTTTGCCGGCAAAACGATTCATCTCGACCTGCTTATCCGCGGCCACGATAACCGCCGTAGCCCGGGCAATGTCATCTGCGGTCAGTCCGTTTTTAACACCTGTCGAACCGTTGGTCTCGACCTTAATATCGATGCCCATATCCTTCGCCTTCTGCTTTAACGCATCCGCAGCCATATAGGTATGAGCGATGCCTGTCGGACAGGCAGTTACAGCAACAAGGTATGGACGATCCTGTTCAGATGCCGGCCGAGCATTCCCAGGGGAAGCCTCACTCGACGCTTGAGCCTTGGCTTGATCCTTGGTTTGATCCCCTCCTCGCTTCTCGGCTTGCGCCTTCTCTTCCGCTTCGGCCGCTTCCGCCGCTTGCTCTGCCAGCACTTCATTTTCACGCTCGTCCACGATGCTTAGCAATTGCTCCACCGAATCCGCCTTCAACATGGCCTCACGCATCTTCTCATCCAGCAGGGTAAACAATCTTGACAGGGTCTCGACATGGGTATCATGCGCATCATCCGTCGCAGCGATCATGAAGAACAAATGCGCCGGCTGCTCATCCAGCGACTCAAAATCCACGCCTTCGACGGATCGCCCAAAGCATATCGCAGGCACCTTAACCGCAGCCGTCTTCGCATGAGGGATGGCCACTCCGTCCCCAAGCCCTGTTGTACTATGGCTTTCACGAAGCATAATCGCTTCTCGAAAGGTCTTAGGATCGCTTAAGCGTCCCGCTTCGTCTAACTTAGCTATCAGCTCATCAATAACCGCTTCTTTCCCCGTCGAATGAAGATCGAGGATGACCGTGTCCTGCTTGAGCAGATCTGTAATTCTCATGATGCACTCTCCCCCACTTGAGTCAGTTTAATTTGCGGAAGCAGTTCTTCAATATATTCCTTCTGGCACAAGTCACTTGAAAATGCCGTTGCACTCCCGGTTGCCACGCCATAGGCGAAAGCCTCCTGAATGGAGCCGGTTACGGCATAACATCCGATAAAGCCTGCAACGAGCGAGTCTCCTGCACCTACCGAGTTGATCACCTTGCCCTGCGGCACATTCGCCACGTAGGCTGCTTCTGTGGTTATAAGCACTGCGCCGTCACCAGCCATGGAGACAATGACATGCTGTGCGCCCCGCTCAACCAATTGGCGGCCATAGCGCAAGACATCCTCTAAGGATTCAATGTTCACATGGAAGAATTCTCCCAGCTCCTGCTGATTGGGCTTTGCGAGAAACGGACGGTAGGGCAGCAGCTCAAGCATAGCCTGGCCGCTTGTATCGACAACGGCTCGAATGCCCTTATCCATGCAGCGCCTCATGATATCGCGGTATAACCCTGCGTCCAAGCTTGAAGGAATGCTGCCTGCAAGGACCAGCGTGTCGCCGTTGCTCATCCCCTCAATCTTGGCAAGCAGTTCATGGACCTTATCTTCCGGGATGGCAGGACCTGCGCCATTGATCTCGGTCTCTTCCCCGGTCTTGAGCTTGATGTTGATCCGGGTATCTCCTTCGACCTTCACAAAATCGGTCTCGATGCCTTCGTTATTCAAACGGTCTTGAATGTACTGACCCGTAAAGCCTCCGACAAACCCAAGGGCTTTCGTGGGTACGCCGATCCGGGATAATACCCGCGAGACATTAATGCCCTTGCCGCCCGGATATTTCTGGTCTTTCGTCATTCGATTCAACCCGCCAACCTGGAATTGGTCCACGTACACGTAGTAATCAATCGAAGGATTGAGCGTCATTGTATAAATCATTTATTTCACAACCTTTATTACTTTCGTCTTGTTGTTGATGGAGCTCTCTTCTTCCGGTTCCAACTGATCAATAACGAGCGCTGCCTCATCGATAGCGGCGAACTGTACAAAGCAGACCTTGTTCCACTTGCTTCTGTCGGCAACGACGTAGCTCTTCTCGGATAAATGGAGCGCCATCTTCTTGATGTTGGCCTCTTCGGGATCTGGCGTCGTATAGCCAAGCTCCTCATGAATGCCATTGGTGCCAAGAAAGCATTTGTCAAATCTATAATCCTGCAAGCCGCGTACTGCTTGACTGCCAATTAACGCTTTGGTGAGCCCCTTTATCTTTCCCCCAACAACATAAGCCTGAATGTCATATTCATAAAGAGATTCAAGATGCATAAGTCCATTGGTTACGACGGTCACCCTTTTATCAACAAGCAAAGGAATCATCTCGTAGGTGGTGCTCCCGGCATCGAGATAAATGCAATCCCCGTCTTGAATAAGAGACACGGCAAGCTCAGCGATTTGTTTCTTTTCACGTAACTGCTTGGTGGATTTTTCACTTAAAGAAGATTCCATCCCTTTCCCCTGGAGCAGGGCCGCACCGCCGTGAACCCGCTTCAGCAGATTCTCGCTTTCCAGATGGCTCAGATCTCGCCGAATCGTTGCTTCGGAGGAAGCGGTCTCATGAACGAGCTCTTGAATCTTGACGACTCCCTTGTCCTTGAGCAGTTCCAAAATAATTCGATGTCGTTCCGGGGTTAACATCTTATCATCTCCTTCAACGCTATTGTATTGAAACCGCCAACAAAAATCAATCACATTCAATCAAAAACAATCATTTTTTTATTATTCTCGTTCACTTTTCGTTCAAAATCAATCAGATTATACCAATCACTGGATTCGTATCTGTCTTCAACCCAGGATGCAATTCCATTTTCCATATTAGTTTTGTTCCACTGCATGATAATAAACCTTTCCTTGTCCAAGGGCGTAAGCTGTCCCTAAAAAGGTACGCTGCAGCACAAGAAACCTTGAAAGGCACGGGGCCAATCAAGGTCTAATATTTCTTGCTCTTCCATCCACTCTTCAAAACCATGATGAAGAAGTTGTGCTCTCAGAGTTTCTATACCTTTATCACTTGCGAGGTTTACTGACACTGATTTTTGAATGTCATTAATAGTGATAGTTATGTCTTTTCCAGTGATAGACAAAATAAACTTAAACACCTTACAAATTTTGTTATAGTTATGATTTATAAATTATCAATCAATTTTATCTTGAGACTCGCAAGCCTTTAATAAGTTCTTCTAAAGATTTGGCAATCACAGTACTATGCCCTGTTTCAAAATCTTCTTGTAGAATTTCTCCCGTTTCGTTATTGACCATCAATGCCATATTCTCAGGTGATATGTAACCAAGTTGAATATTTTTTAATACTTTTCCTTGATGTTCTTCGTATTTTTTTTGATTAACAAAAAAATTATTAATATCCATTCCTGGTTCAACAGGTTCTAGAATAATTAACTTTGAATTATAAAAACCCTGAAGGTTTAAAAACCAAAAGGAATTAAAATACTCCTTTATAGATGAATGTAAATGTAAATCAATATTCGCCTCAATCGCTTCAAAATCTTCCTGCATTTCTTTTTCTATCGGCTTCCAAGAGACATATTCATCTTCATCCGGTTCACCCTGATATAATAAGGGATTAGCCTCTTCATCAAAGGGAGTCTTTGGTAAAGTTCCGAAAGTATTATTCCAGTAACTCAGCAATTCATCAAAATAATGTGCTAATTCTTCTTTGACACTCACTCTAATCACCTCTTAAATTGTCAATAAATACTTGAAGTCTATCTGCAAAAACTTGGTCTTTTCCCCATACACCTATTTGCTTCTCATTATTGTGTATCCCTCCATTCCCAGGGTAAAGTGGCGCAGGGATAGCTATGGCCTGACCACCACCCCCAACATGGTGATGGAGTAATGGTTTTCCGCGTAACCCCACTATATATTGAGGATAGTATTTTCTAAACGTAGGATCATTGGTAATAGACCAACCATTCTGTAAATTGATTATATTTTTTTCGCTAAAGTATTCAGGGTGTTTTTTTGTAAAACTCTGTAAAATAGTGATCATTATCCCTTCACCCCCCCTCGGAATTTGCTTTTGATTTTCCTTTTCCTATGAAAGGCATATCTATTATAAGACTTTCATCAGCAACAATTTTAGTCGTAAACGTCCCTTTTCTCGTTACTATTTCATATTCCTTATTTAATATCTCTAATTCAATTTCTCTATAAACCCTTATTGTGTGGTCCGGATTTTTCGTCCCTTCATAAGGCCCTTCCTTCTTACCGCCACCACCGCAACCAACATTCTGGCTGCTATACCCGCTCGGGTCCACATAGTTTATCGGGTTGTTGCCCACGTACGCGTACAGGTTCAAGCCGTCGCCGCGGTACTCGTCCTCTTGGGTGAACCGGGCAATGACCGGGTTGTAGAACCGCGCGCGCAGGTAATATTGCTGCGTGACGGGGTCGAACTGCTCGCCCGCGTAGCGGAAGCGGTTCGGATGGCTTCGATGGCGATGGTATGGGCGAAAGGTTTATTTGCCCATTTGGGCCAAATATTGGGTTCACCTACTACGTATCTAATTTTATTTTTTCTACACACAATTCATTTTTCTTTCTTTGAAAAATTTAATAGAGGATAGGAATTTAAACACTTACCCACTTGTCCTGAGGGGCAAAAAATAACAGGTCTCAACAGAGAATTTATCTCAATTAAGACCTGCTTTAATAAATTTTGTTAGGTTACACTTTACCTACGATTCCAATAATCTGTAAGTGAAGTGTAATTTTGCGCTCTGAGGTTTCACAAATATTTATCACTTTATTTTAACATATAAGACAGATTGTATAGTCGAACCCAATCTCTAAAAATCTTTTCATTGAGTAGGTCTGGACATACCTTTTTACTGTAAGTAATAAAAGTTTCAAACAATTCTTCTATCATTAAAAGTTAGAAAGAATTCATTACATTTATTTTTCTTATTTATTACTTAAATTGGAGTAAACCCCATTCCTATAACAACGAGATCACTAACAGAACTTGCAGTTCCTTAAGCAAAGTAAGCAATTATTATTCCACTTTGAGGATAGTCACCCTTCCAGCCACATGGAAAGCCGCCTGCTTTATAAATTTGGAACACTTTCTCATAAAAGTTATCATTCTGACCATTTACTGCACGGTTTAGGGCACAATTCCTTAAATCCACTAAAACATTCTCAAAAAAATCACTGTATGAATCAGTAATATTTTCTCTGAGACCTGCCTCTACTTTCCCTGTTATTTCACCCAAACCAACAGGCTTTTGAGCCGGCTCTAATCTATAAATTTTGCCCTTTACTTTTGCCATTTCAAGTTGTCTTATGTCTGACCATGTGTATTCATCTTCACCATAAACTTCATGAATAGCATATTTTTTCGCCTCTTCGTATTCATTAGTAACCAGTATGTCTTGAGGGAATTCCCCATTTGGAATATTTTTCATTGAATTTGCAAATTGAATAACTTCGTCTACTAGTTTTGTGTGTACCCCATAGATCATAACTTCTCAAACCACCTTTCCCACAAATCAAGAGTTGCTCCCCCGCCTCTATCCCAAACAGGCTTAATTTATCTTTATTGTTAGCTCTGTCAAGAATATACTGATCTAGTCCTTTTGATTTTAGCTTCTTTAATTCCTTTTGGAGGTAAATATCTGTCTTTATAGAGGTAAACCCTTTTCTTGAAGCTTCCTTAACTTTTGTTGCAATTCAAAAACTTGTTTATCAAGTACATTAATATCTTGATTTATATCCATTTTATTTAGTCTAAGTTCGACATATTCACTATAAACGGAGTGGTATCCCTGATGCCTAGAAGTAGCCCCAACATATTCGTCTGGAACACGAAGGAAAATACCATTGAAAGTATGGTCCATATCCATTCCTATTTTTTGAATTACAGGGTGCTCACTAAGTTCAAAAGGAATAATGTGCTGTGCCTGATATGGAGTTCGCTTAGTTGAGCGGGACTGTCCCATCTCCTTAAACATATTCTTACCAAGCTTCGAGGAACTCCCGCCTGGTACTTTTCCAGGTGTTCCAGGAATTAATCTAGAACTATTATCGGCCCCTCCATAAGGCCCTTATCGCCCTTGCCATAAACATTCCCTTTTTCCTCGCACGAATACCCGCTCGGATCCACATACCGAATCGTGTTATTGCCCACGTACGCGTACAGGTTCAGGCCGTCGCCGCGGTACTCGTCCTCCTGGGTGAACCGGGCAATGACCGGGTTGTAGAACCGCGCGCGCAGGTAATATTGCTGCGTGACAGGGTCGAACTGCTCGCCCGCGTAGGAGCATCTCAGCGTCAAAGCGACCACTCTTGCTAAACAATCCTCTTTCGGATTAGTATCTGCATAAAATCCTTCTTTTCGAATCTCAAAGCAGAGATGTTGTATGTCAGAAATAGAAGCTATGAGACAGCATGTATTTACTTTTATAAGTATCCGAGAATTTAAGCCAAAACACAAATAGCGCGCGCCGATTGAGTATCGACACGCGCTGGCTACATTGCTTTTTGAAAGGGGTATAACCTCAATCAAGTTTTTAGGAAACCCAGTATTTAACGTCAGGGTTAAGGCTTGAACCAATGATTCCTTCTTTCTCCCAGTCGTAAGAAAGATACCCATCATCGTCTAAAAAATAGACATGTTGTTTATAAAATTCATTGATCGTTTCTAACAATTTTTCGGGTGTCTTGTACATCAACTCCAATTCTCCTTCATCATGTAACAATGAACAAATGCAATTTTCCCCGTTTAATTTCTCTACATAACAAATAAAATCACTTGAATAGTTGGCCAAAATAGGTAATACAAAGGCAATATCAGTTTGAACGTTCAACATATCATCCACATTATTTTTCTCGCTAACAATTTCATCTATGTGAATAAGTCGATAGCCTGGTATAAAATCCATCAATCTTTGATCGTTAGTATCTCTATACGTTCCTTGTACAGTACTAAATATTACTTCAAAAAGACTCGGTATGTGAGTTAATTGTAAGGTCTCCGCCCAATCTTCTTTTGCAGTTCCCAAACTATCTGGATAAGTTGGGCGTAATTCCCTAGATAATTCAATAAACTCTTTAAACATTTCCCTTAGCATTGTACTCCCCCTCATTTAATCGTAATTCTCGCTGTTAAATGTGTTTTGGAATATTTGAAACTATATACAGCGAAAGTCAGTCAATAATTTTTACGTCAAAATAATCATTCTCTTTTAAACCATGCTTCCTATAAAATTGTCCTAAATCTCTTCCAGCTGCCTGATTCTCTGCACTTGGAACGGGTTCTACATGCGATCCAGCACCACCTTGTTTAGTTGATGCATAAGGGAATTCGTCGTAGTCATATCCTTTTGGAGGAGGCCCTTGTTCTTTCCTGATTTGTTTTTGAGCTTCATAACGGTTCTTCTTTGCTGCTCGAGTTCCTGCTCCCCTTTGAAGATTCTCTAATGAATGCCCATTATTTTGTGCGTTTTCTAACATTCCAGCATGATTCGGGTACATTTCCTTAGAAATTGTAAATACAGGATTTTTAGTCTCCTCATAAGGCCCTTCCTTCTTATCACCCTTGCCATAAACATTCCCTTTTTCCTCACACGAATACCCGCTCGGGTCCACATATTTTATCGGGTTGTTGCCCACGTACGCGTACAGGTTCAGGCCGTCGCCGCGGTACTCGTCCTCTTGGGTGAACCGGGCAATGACCGGGTTGTAGAACCGCGCGCGCAGGTAATATTGCTGCGTGACAGGGTCGAACTGCTCGCCCGCGTAGCGGAAGCGGTTCGGGATGCCTTCGGTGGCGGACAAGGTGTGGCCGAAGGCGTCGTACTCGTAGCTGTTGACGATGCCGCCCAGCCGGTTCGTGATATGCACGACGTCGCCGTGCTGGTTGTTCAGGTAGTAGTAGGCGTCTCCAAGGCCGTCCACTTGCGCCAGCAATTCATGGCCGCGCACATAGGAGGCCTTCGCGTTCCACTCCTCGTCCAGCTCGTTCACCATATTCCAGCCGTCGAACACGAAGCGGCTGGTAACGCCGTTCTCGCAAATTCCGCTGCGCAGCCCTTCCGGGTCGTAGTCATGGCGGACATAGCTGCCGTCCGGCTTCTCGACCTTGGCGGTCCGGTTGAACGCGTCATAAGCATAAGAAGTGGTGCCGTTGCCAGAGCGTTCGAAGAGCAAATTGCCCTGGCGGTCGTATTCGAAGTCGGTGCGGCTGCCGTCGTGCTCAAGCAGCGACAGCAGACGGTTGCGGCTGTCGTAGGCATAGCTTGTGGCCTGTCCGTCCAGCACGCGGCGGATGCGGTTCCCGGCCGGGTCGTAGCTGTACGACTCCTGGGCGCCGCTGCCGTAATCGACTTCCTGCAGGCGGTTCAAGCGGTCATAGCTGTATAGGGTAAGCTGATGATGCTCCATCTTGGCAATCTGGTTGCCGTTATTGTCGTAGCTGTACGTATGGCGCATCAGGTCCCGGCCGTCTTGGCCGGCCGCCCGCAGACTCGTCATCTGGCCGTCCCGGTCATAGCCGTATTCGACGCTGATCCCGCTTCCGTACAGAATGGAGGCGATGCGGTTGCCTTCGCCATAGCGGTACTGCGCGAGACGTTCCCGGCCCTGCAGCACCTCCTGGATACGCCCTATTTTATCATAGCGGTATTCCGTATGTCTGCCTGCGGCGTCGATCAACCCGGTAACCTGTCCGTCCGGGTCGTAGCGGAATTCGAGCAGTTTACGCATACCCGCACCCGCGGCCTCCGGCTCAAGCGCATCCATCGGATGCCAAGACTGAGGAGCGGCCGCTCCATTCGCTCCGGTACTTGTCAACGGGCCCGCGAACGGAGGCGATCCGGCCCAGTCGCCCTTGCGGCGAATTCCAAGCGGCGGTTCGCTTATATACTTCGCCGCCAGTCTGCCGTCCGGCGTATACATATAGTCATACCGCATCCGATCATTGCCGGCCGTTCGCAGCGTGCCATCCTCGTTGTAGACGTAGATGTCTTCCGCGCCTCCTGCGGCTTCTCTTCGCTTCACCAGTTGGTCGTCGAAATTGTACACATACTCGATAACGCGCTCGTTGCGATCGATCTGCCGCGTCAGCCGGCCCTGGCGGTCATACTGGTACACCATGCGCTGCTCCGACGGATCCTCCACCGCCGCCAGCTTGCCCAGACTGTTATAGCGGTAGATGGTCGTATGGCCGTTGGCGTCCGTGGAGCTGATGATATTTCCTGCACGGTCGTAGCTATACCGCTCTTCGCTTCCATCCGCACGGGTAAGCACCCGGATATTGCCCCATGCGTCCAGGCTGTGGCGCGTCCTGTTCCCTTCGCCGTCCACGACGCCCGTAATATTGCCAAGCGCGTCGTACATGTACTCCTGGCTTACCTTGCCGCGGGCCGCAGCCTCAGCGGTGCGAATCTGCTTCACCCGGCCGCCGATGGTATACGTATATTCCACGCCAATGCCTTCGCTCAGCTTTCGGATCAACTCGCCCGCCTGATTATAACGGTTCTGCTCCACGATCTGGCCATAGGCATCGCGAACCTCGATCAGCCGGTTCAACGCATCATAACGGTATATAGTGCCGTCGCCGTCATCCGTAAGCGGATTATACTGAGTCGGCGATACTTGCTTGATAAGCTGCCCCGCTTTGTCATAGAACAGGCGCGTCGTCTCGCCCCGCTTGCCTGTCGTGCGGATGAGGCGGTTCATCATATCGTAGCTGTAGGCCACGCGGTTGCCGTTCGTATCCGTCTCCTCCAGCACGTTGCCCGCCCGGTCATACTTGAAGTAGACGGTCCGCGCCTTGCTGTCCTGGCGTTCCCGGCGGCTAATCTGAATGATGCGATCGGCCCGATCGTAGCTGATCTCTGTCTCATAGCCTTCCGGCGTGACCAGCTTGATCATATTGCCGTTCCGGTCATAGCGATAGGAGGTCACGGCGGCGATCTTATCCTCGCTTCCGCTCAACGAGCGGCCCTCCGCCAGATCTTCCGCATCGATCAGATCGATTTTGCGTTCAAGCAGCCCGACCGCGTTGTACTCATAGCGGGTGACTTGTTCCTTCTGCTCGCTCAGCTTGCGCCGCTCGGACGTAACCTGATTCAGGCAATCATAGGTGTAGCGAATCTCGGCTCCCGTATCATCCTCGACCCGAATGACCCGGCCCAGCTTGTCATGCCGGTAGCGGATACGATGATACCGGCTCGCATATCCGGCCGCTCCGACATGCTCCGCCGTCCGCCGCTCTTCCACGAGACGGCCGGCCTGGTCATGCCGGTACAAGGTGAGCTTGTACAGAATCGCCCCGCCCTCGGCTTCGACCGGTTCCCGCTTCTCGATCAGCCAGCCGGCCCGGTTATAGGCATACAGCGTGCCGAAGCGCTCTTCATCGGTCTCCCCGCTTAGCCACCCGCGGGCATCGATCATTTTGACGACTCTGCCTTCCTCGTCATATAAGAATCGCTTGATGACATGCCCCTCCGGATCGGTAATCTGAACGAGGCGGTTCATCGCATCGTAGACATACTCGGTGCCCGGACCGTCATCGGTCTCGGGATTATATCGTTCCGGATCGATCGTCTTGATGATATTGCCGACCGCATCATACTTCGTGCGGGCGATGCTGCCGTCAGGGTACAAGCTCCGGATGCGGCGGTTCCGGTGATCGTATTCATATTCGACCCCGGCCCCGTCATCCTCCGCCCGGCTATATTCGTTCGGATGGACGGCCTTCACCAGATTGTCATGGATATCGTACATGACCCGCTGCTCGTTCTGCATCGGATCCGTCGTCCGAATGAGGCGGTCCATGAAGTCGTAGCGATATTCCGTCCCGATGCCGTTGCCCAAGCGCTCCACATATTCGTTCGGCAGCACTTTTTTGATCAAATTGCCCATCGGATCATAGAACAGCGCCGTCGTGTTGCCGGCCGCATCGATGATGCGCGTCCGCTGGTTCAGCACATTGTAGGCAATCTCCACCGTGCCGTAGGAGGTCGTAATGCTCGTCATCCGGGCCGCGGCGTCATAGCCATACTTGAACTGCTGGCCTTCCGCATCCTCTACGAAGGTCGGCGCATCGGTATGCTTCACCTCATGCCGGAACGTTGTCGCTTGGCCCATCGGATCGATGCGGCGGATTAGCCGTCCGAATTCATCATACTCATAAGCGGTGACGGATTCGTTCGTGTCGTCAATCCGCACACGTTCCTCCAGCAGATTCCCCCGGGTATCGTAGGCGTAACGAGTCTCGCTGCCACCGGCCGTCGCCGTGCGAATCCGGTTCCCGTCTTCGTCGTACTGGTGCTCCACCTTCGTGCCATCAGGCCGAACCTCCTCCAGCAAATGGCCATAGGCATCGTACACCCAGCGCGTGACGGTGCCATTGGCAGCTGTATGGCTGTCCTTATTCTGCCAGGCATCGTAGGTATAGGCTTCCTGCGTGCCGTCATCGTAGTGCGCTTCCGTAACCAAATAATCGCGGTTGTATTTGTACGTCTCCACGACTCCGGTGGCATGAAACGTAAAGGTCGTCATCCGGGCCCGCTCGTCGTAGACGATATCCGCGACATGGCCCTCGCCGTCATACTGGCGAATGACCCGATCGGCGCTGTCGTACTCATTGCGCACATAGGTATGGCCGTTCTGATCGGTAATCGAAGTGAGACGCCCTTCGCTGTCATAGGCATATGTGACCTCGCCCTTGTTCGGGTAGGTTACCCCGGCCAGCAGATCGCCCGCATACCGGTATTCGACCGTGCGCCCGATGTTGTCCGTGATCGCCGCAAGCTTGCCGTTCCTGCAGGTAAAAGCAAGCTCCTTGCCGCCCGGCGTCGTCAACGAGCGCAGGCCTTGATCGTCATAGTCCAACGCCGTGCGGTTGCCGTTGCCGTCGCTGAACGAGAGCAGCCGTCCGGTCGCCCCGTCATACACATACGTGTATCGTTCATGCTTGACGAGATATCTCCCTCTGCGCGGCTCCTCGACTAACCGGTAATCGAGCGCTCCCGACCGTTCATTGCGCCATTCGCCGTCCTGAAGGATGAAGCTCTCATAATGGCCGTCCATACAGATAAGGAAGGCGCGATCCTCTACCCGGGTCAGCGAGCTCTCCAGAGAACTAAGCCAGCCTTTGCCCAGCATGCCCACGAACGGGTTCTGCGAATTGAAGCTGCGCGTCAGTTCCAGCGTATCACCGATATCGTGCACGACCAAATCAGTCGCTTGCAGATAGAACCGGCCTTTGGCGACATCAATCGGGTCTAACCTCGTCACCAGATTACCGACATTGCTCACGAGTGATTTTTTCAACTGGTCGAAAAAAGTATCCTTGTCGATGGTCCCGTTCTGCAGAAGCTGGATCGCGGAACCTCCGGCCATATCCCCGGTGACGGACGCACCGTAACGGCCAATCCGGCTTTTTCCTCCCATGAAGGAAAACGCCGCGCCGAATACGCTGCTTACCGCATTGTTCAGGAAATTCACATCGCCGGAGTTGCTGATATCGAGCACGCTTGAAGCCACGAAGCTTGCACTATATCTGCCGCCGAATTGGGTGAGCGGACCGGCCCCGCACGGAATGCCCTTCAACACGCCGGCCGAGAGCGTTCCGGCCAAGGCCCCGTTATAGAAGCTCTTCAAATAATGCCCGGCCATCGCTTTCCAACTGAAGGTGCCGTCCAAGGGCTGGTACGGATCAAATATCGCCGTTATCCCCGCACTCATCGTCCCGCCGGTCACGCCGCCGGCCAACAAAGTCGTGCCCCCGGCCAAGAAGCCCCCGCCCAGCACGGAGATGGAGACCGAGCCGTATTTGACGATATTGTACAGATCCTCGTCGCCGCCGAGCACCGTGTCCCGCATGAAGTTATAGGATTTGCTCAGATCGCCGACCTGCGCCTTGGCGAAGTCCTCCCGGCCCTCAGCGATCTCGCTCGCGCCCACGACGGCCGAGACGGCGCCTGCGGCGCCGACGATAAGCGGCAGGGCGGCGCCCCCCGTCGCAACCGTCGCGACGGCTACCGCGACCACGCCGACCACCAAGGCGATGGCGCCGAACCCGAACTTGCTCTTCGCCGCCTCCGCCTTGGCGATGCACGCCTCGCGATAGGCCAGCGCCTGGGCGTTGACCTCCTCCATCAGCTTGGCGTCCTCGGCCAGCTGCGCGCTGTCATCGAACGTCTCGGCAGGCGGTTCGCCAGGCTCGCCCAGATAGATAATCTTCGCTCCTTGAACATAGGTCGAATCCTGTATCGCGATCGCATGGGCCGGATCGACGTGTTCCCCCGGACTCCGGCTGATGAACACATCTTCCCCCGCCGAGATCGAGATTCGCTTCGGCACGGCCGCAGCCGCTTCCGCCGCAGCGCTCTCGCTTGCCCCGATCGCCACAGCCGATGCGGCGCGAAGGTGCAGATCGGTGTCCGCAGCGATCTCCACGGCGCCGTCCCCGGACAACCGCACCTTGATACTGCCCTCGTCATTGGCGCTGAAGACGACATCCTGTCCGGTCAGCTTCATTTCCTTGCCCGTGTCATTCGTTAAGGAGCGCACCTTCGGGTCGGACTGCTTATGCCCGTACTTGCTCTCCTCGCCTCCTTGTCTCACCGAGCCGATCGCAATGGCTTCTCTCTCATTGACCGTCGGGAAATGCAGCTTGACGCCCGATCCCGGCTTCGGCATCAGGTACGAGATCTGGTTGTCGATCCCCGTCGAATAAGGGAACCAGCATGTATCGCCCTTCGTCTGGGCGGAATCGATGGCCAGCTGCACCCGAATGCGGTTGCGCGAGATGTCCGTAATCGTCCCGTCCAGCGACAAGCCTTGAATCCGCGGATTGGACAGATAGCCTTGTCTGACGCCATCGGCGGTGCTGAATGTATACGTGTGCCGCAGGAGGCCGTCCCGCACGAGCGACTTGGCGGCCCGGATGACGAACGGCCTCTGGGCGAAGCTGATGCGTCCCCCCAGCGGAAGCCAGAGCGGCGTATCGATCTCGAAGCTGATGAAGTCGGTCTCCTGCAGCTCCGGGTTCTCGTTCGTCCGGGCCAGCAGGCCGCGTCGAAAGTCGTTCCGGATGACATATTGCGCATCGCTAACGGCAACAGGTTCCCGATCCGCGGATACGCCAAGCGTGAAGCGAGCGCTCCCCGAAGCTGCATCCGGGACCACGACGGCCCCGAAATGCGAAGCCAGCCGCTTGACGAACTGCCAATCGGTCTCGTCATACTGCATGATAAGCCCGTCAATCCGGGCATGGTTCGTCGCATGATCCTGCATATTGGCATGCGGATAGTCCTGCAGCACCTGCTCAATTACATCGGCATAGGTCATATCGACCCGCTGGAACGAGCGCCGTTTGCGCTCGATGTCCATCGCCCACGTATAGGAACAGGCTTCCGCCTGGAGCGTGTACACGCCGCGCACGCACTGGATATCCAGTCGGCGAATCAGGCCTTGGAATAACACATCTCCTTGCCGGCTCCCGCCGGCCGGTTCGCCGCTATCCTCGACTTCCTCCAGCTCCCGATAGACGATAATCGGCGATCCTTGCCCCAGCTCATGAATATAACTGTCCTTCTTCTCTTCCGGGATAATCGCGCTGAACTGAAGCTGGATATGCTCATTGACCTCTCGCGTTAAGACAAGCCCGGTCAGGCGGTGAAGCTCAACCGGGAGCTCGAGGATTACTCCCCCGTAACGTATCCTCATCCTCTTCCATCCCTTCTCCCGAGGCTGCTATTCCCGTTGCCCGTCATGCACGATCGTGATGAGGCCCCCGTATGCGCAAGTCACCCATCCGTTGCTCAGCAACGCGGGCGCACCCCCGACCAATACATTCTCCTTGCCCGATTGCCAGAGCATCCCCGGCGTCACTTTCGGCACGCACATCGCTACGCATACGGGCGCCGGAACCTCTTCCGGGGGCGGAGCCTCCTTTTTGATGAACAAGCTCGCGAACCAGCCGGCCTCCTCCTGCTTCGGCATCGGCGGCAGGGCGTCGATGACGGCCTGTACCGCCGGATTCTGCGTGCTCTGACAGAGTCCGAACGGCCGTATATTGACCATCGGCACCTGGTCCTCCACATTCAATTGCGGCTGATCATGGATGTAATCCCCGTGGCTCGCCGGGATAATAAGCCGAGCGGGGCGCGTTCCCTGGCTGCAGGCGCAGAAGGCGCCGTGCACCACATATTTCGGCTCGGCTTGACCCTCGCCGCCTCCGCCGTCCGCTATCATTTCATGCATGTCTATTCCTCCTTACCTTTCCATCTATTGAACGATCCGGTTATCTTCCACTAGCGCACCGATCCTTCTGTGAATGCGCCCGGTTGGAATGCACCCGGTTGGGATACGTCCGAATCTCCGCGATCATGCTCCACCTTCTCCAGCCGAATCCCCAGCAGTTCCCTTCGCAGCAGGCTCTCGGCCACATCGAGAGGGATAAAGACATGCTTCTCCAGCAAGCCTTGAGCCCGGAAAATGGCATGTCCGGCAGCCCTCGCCTGATCGATGACGATGCGCTTGACCGCACCCGTCTTCTGGAACTCCGTCCGCTCCGACAAGCAATCGACCCTCGGCAGCAGCAGGAGCCAATATACCTTCTGCATGCTGTGCTTCGGGTCTGACAGGATGGCGCATTTGAACACCAGCTTCGGATCATGCAGCTCCAGCACTTTTTTGACCTCATCCGCCACCAGCACGACCGGCTTGCCGATATAATCGGGGTAGACGCTGTCGGCCTGGCCCTCGACGAATACGATGGTAATGTCCTGAATATCGTCCGCCTGATCCGGCGTCACCTCGATGATTTTATTCGTCGACTTCAAGCCGGCGAAGCGGAATTGCTGATCCGCGCTCTCATCCTGCGCAATGATGAAATAGTCCATATGACCTCCCGCTCCCTATCCATTGATCACTCCTGATCACTCGTATGCCCCCGCCGAATCGCGGCGCATCAGGCCCGGCACCCTTCCGCAATCACGATGCCCGCGATCTGCCGCTCGCTCAAACCGAGATGCCCCACATCCTCGGCCGCAAATATTGCGCCTTCCAGCTCCGCATCGGTGAAGCATGCCTCCCTTAAAGCCGCGCCCCGGAAATCCGCGCCCCGCAGATCGGCCCCGCGGAAGCTCGCATGCTCCAGGTTGGCGTCCTGGAAGCTCGTCTCCATGAAAGGCGGAATATGAAGCTCATCCGGCGCCGGGAAGGACAGTCCTCCCTGAATATGCTCCAGACTCGCGTTCCGCAGGTTCGCCTCCTTGAAGCTCGCCCCATGCACAATGCTGCGGTTCATATCTGCTCCTTCCAGATTGGCCCCGCGGAAGTCTGCGCCGATGAACGCGCAGCCCCAGATGGCATTGCCGGCCAACGTGCAATGGGACAGATCCGCGTAGCTGAAGTTGAGCAAGGAAAAGTACATGCCGCTCAGATCCGCTCCATTGAATACCTCATAGACATATTCGCTCCGCTGGCCCGCGGAGAGCATCTCCCGCAGCTCGCGGCCCCCCTTCTCCCGGGCATCATGGCGATAGACCAGCTCGCTCCGGTCCTTGTACTCGCCGACCATGATGTACAGCTCGTCTTCCTTGTCGATGGCGGCGAACTCATCGCTGCGAACCGCCTCTCTTACCGCATGGCGGGCCAGCTTGACGAGGCAGGCCGTATACCAGACGGCCTCGCCCCGCATGACCGCCTCCACATCGGCCGGCAGCACCTTGCCGACGTACCTTTTGCCCTGCTCCGCAATCGCGCGCGTGAACTCGTCCAGGCGGCCGAACGCCCAACCTGCATCATATTCGGCGGAACAGTCCACGGCATCCGCATACCACTGCCTGTCATACGCATCAATCCGGCAGCGGTGATCGCCGCTCAAGAGGCGGCTCCGCAGCGCCGAGTAATGAATGTATTTGATTTTCCCCTTGCGCTTCTCGTCCTGCATGCGCCGAATGTGACGGCATAGCTGCTTGAACGACGCGATGAATTCCGCCACCAGCCTGTCTCTGTCCCTCATCACGCTCTGATGGAGCGCATGCATTTGCTCCCACCGCTTCGCGGCAACGGCCGTATCCATCCAATGCCGCAGCGCCTCATCCCTTGTCACGGCGAATCTCCCTTTCTGCGCGGAGCGCCCTTAGTGCCACACTAGTTCGTAAGTACTTTGTTCCCCTTCAACTCCGCGTCTCCCCCGCTGTTGAGCACGATCTTGCCGCCTTTTTGGCTCTCGATCGCAATCTCTTCGCTTGCGGTCATCATCAGCGTCTTGTCCGCCCGGATGGTCACGTTCTCCCTCGAGGTCAACGAGACCTCGTTCTGCCCGGCAATCGTAATCGAGCCGTCCTGGGCGAGCCGAATCGTAGCCTGACCGTTATTTGCGGAAATCAGCACATGTCCGGGGGCCAGCGTAACCTCCATGCCCGAAGAATTGCGGAAATACCGGACATTCGGATCGGACATCCGATCCTGCGTCCCCCCGCCCGCAGCTCCAACGCCGGACATGCCGCCCTGACCGTTCTGCATTCCGGCTCCTCCCGGTTCGCCCGCATACGAGTTGACCGAGCTGATGGCGAAGGCTTCCTCCTCCCGATCGCTCGGGAACGTGACCCGGACGCTGTCGCCCGCCTCGGGCATGCAGTACCAGCCGCTGCCGTCCGCGGAGGCATAGACGGTCGAATACGGGAACCAGCAGGCCTTCCCGGCATCCTGCTCCTTGTCGATATCAAGCCGCACCTTCACCTTGTCCCGCTGGATGGCCAGCACCGTCCCGCCTATCGATGCGCCGCGGATCGCGTCATTGTACGGCGAATGCCGGTTCAAGCCTTTGCGGGTCGTAATCGTGTACGTGTGCTTGACGCTTCCCCGGTCCATCATGGACACGGCCTTGCCGACATAGAGCCGCGCCCCTTGGAAATCGACGGCATCGCCCAGATGCAGCCATTGATCCGTCGTAATCTCATAGAAAATAAAATCGCTCTCCATCGCATTGCGCCGGACATTTTTGTGGTAGTTCATATAGTCGGCCAGCTTTTTGGTAATGACATAGCTGGAAGGAGACAGCTTCTTGACCGCCCCGGTATCCGGGAGACCGAAGCTGAATTTAATATCCTTGAAGTTCTCGGCCGGCACGACCACGGTGTCGAGACGGGAGGCCAATCGTCTGAGGAAGGCCCAGTCCGTCTCCTTGTACTGCACGACCAAGGCGCCGAGGGAGGGATTTTGTTCCGACGTATAGTTCACGTCATAATTCGAGTAATCGCCGCCCAGATGGCGGACGAGCTGATTGTAGGTCATCGCGGCGTCCTGGAACGACCGGTTCTTCACGCGGATATCAAGCATGATCGTGCTTGTCAGCGCTTCCGCATAGACGGAATAGACGTCCCGCGACTTCTCGATCCGCATCTCTGACAAAATACCGGAGAACAAGACCCGCTCCTCGCCCTGCTCCGTGATCTGCACGACTTGAACCGGCGTCTGCTCATTCATGGCGAACAGATCATTGTCCTTATGATCCTCCGGCATTCGGCCCGTGAACGTGAGCTTCCCATGCTCGTTCACCTCTTGCACGATAGACATCTCCAACAGCTGCATATGGGGAAATGGGGAAATTCTCACATTTTGATAAGATAATTGCGATACGCTCATCTGCGCGCCACCTCCATCGAATCGATCATTTCCTGGGCAATGCAGGACCACAGCTTGCTGTCCTTCCCATTGCAATTGATGTTCCCGATAAGCCGCTTGCGCCCCGCATCCGCGAAAAACAAAAAGTTAAACACCTTCCCGTGCGCCACCGGGTTCAAAAACGCGCAGTAGTGAACCGGCCGTCCGTTCACCTCCTTCACGCCATCCTCCACCCATTCGGTATTCAGCTCCATGCTCTTCATATTGCGAATCATCTCGCTCTTCATTGCTGTCATATCGATGGGCTGCCCGGGGTGATCCGTGTACTGCAAGAGGATATTGACGGCATGGGCTTCGTTCCGGTACACCTTCTGCTGCTCGGTATCAAGCGCGCAGACGAGAAACTCCCCGGGGAACAAGAAACGAATACCCGGTTGAAAAAAGCTTGCCGGCTGGAATTCGACGGAAGTGCCCGCTATGTCAATACGGCCGCTCCGCATTCCTTCCCGAATCTCCCGCCGCCACTGCGCT